>NZ_DDBA01000056.1:0-29750 GCF_002333005.1 Empedobacter sp. UBA2044 | reverse complement strand
TTAACAAGGGGAAGATTACAGTATCTGTTTATAAAATCTAAGATGTAAAAATCTTTATAGATATTATTAATAGGACTACTTCCTTCATAACATAAATAATTATGTTTAGGTTTTAAAAAGCGAATTGATTCTTTTTCGAAGTTATTCTTGATTGTAAAGTGTATCATATTATTTTCGACTTTATCAACCTTTATTTTAATTTCATCCTTATTACAACTCAACAAACCAAATCCTAAAAGTAAAAAGTAAACAATAGATTTCATTGATAATTATTTTCTTAAAGATAACAAAAAAGCGAATCAATTGATTCGCTTTACTTTATTTTAAAACCTTTACTTCTTTTTATCTTAATATTTTATTCTAAGGTTACTTTTCGAATAGGTTTGATGAAAAATGCAATTAAAATTACGGTTAAAATTGTCATTGTTCCACCAAAAATAATTCCTGGAACTAACCCTAAAAATGTTGCAGCAATTCCACTTTCTAAAGCTCCTAATTCGTTAGAAGAACTCACAAATATTGAATTGACAGATGAAACACGACCTTTCAAATTTTCGGGCGTTTTAATTTGTAAAATACTTTGACGAATTACCATCGAAATTGCATCAAAAGCACCTCCAAACATCAAAATCACAAAACATAAATACAGATTTTGACTAAATCCGAAAGATATAATGCAAATACCAAACATTGCGACTGCTCCCAATAATTTTGGTCCAACATTTCCTTTTAATAAACTTGGAATCATCGACAAGAAAAACATCATTATAATCGATCCAATTCCATGTGCTGAACGTAATAATCCAAAAGCTTCAGAACCTTGATTCAATACTTTTTCAACGAAAGCTGGTAACAACGATTCTGCTCCACCAAAGAAAACCGCAAACATATCCAAACTCAAAACAGCTAATATAATTGGCGTTCCCCAAATAAATCTCAAACCTTCTTTGATACGTATCATTGGCGATTCTGTCGATTCTGATTCTGATATTTCTGCTGGTTTTTTAGAAATTAATAATATCATCACCATCGAAATACACATAATTGTAAAAGCGGTTATCAAAGCGGCTTCAATACCAAATTTTGCTAAAATAACTCCTCCTGCCAAAGGTCCTAAAACTGATCCAATCATAAATGCAGACGAAGAAACTGGAATTGCTTTTGTGTAGTTTTCTTTACGGACAACTAAGGCTAAAAGTGCAAATAAAGCTGGTCCGCTAAAGGATCTTGTCAATCCTAAAATGAAAAATGCAAAATAACAGATTCCCAAATAAACAGGAATTCCGATTGCTTGGCGAACTGACGGAAAGTTAACAATCATCAAGACAAAAGAAGCGGTCATAAAACAACCAATACTTCGTACCAAGATCATCCGTTTATCCAATTTATCGACCAATTGTCCCGCATAAAAAGCAGTTAAAAGAATTGGTAAAAACTCGGCTAAACCAATTAATCCAAGAAAAATTTCTTTCTGAGTGACTTTAAAAATTTCGTACGCAACAGACGTACTCTGAATGAATAAAGCAAAGATTAAGGAAAACCTTAAAAATATGAATGGAATAAATTCTTTATTTTTCCAAACGGATGGAACTTTCTCCTCTGATGTCATTTTGTAATTTGAATTTTAAGTTTTTAAATGTACATTGATTTTATTCAAAATTACCTTGATTTTGGATAATAAATTTTGTATAAAATCAAAAAAAATCTTCGTGTATTTCTACCCGAAGATTTTTGAAAGTTTATGATGTATTTTATTGTTTAATTTAAGCGAATTCTAATTGTTTTTTCTCCTCTAATTGAAGACGATATTCGTAAATATCCTCAATTGTCAAAACAGTCATTTCATGTTTTTCGGCAAAATCTATAATTTGCGGAACTTTCGCCATTGTACCATCAACATTTGTCAATTCGCACAAAACTGCTTCATTTCCTAAACCTGCTAATTTCACAATATCAATACTTCCTTCTGTATGTCCTCGACGTTCCATAACGCCTTTTGGACGAGCAATTAAAGGAAAAACATGTCCAGGTCGATTAAGGTCAGTCGGTTTTGCAATTGGATTAATTGCTGTTTTTATCGTTTGTATACGATCGGCTGCAGAAACACCAGTTGTTACACCTTCTTTTGCTTCAATAGTTACTGTAAATGCAGTATGAAAACGTGAGTTATTGTTTTCGACCATAGGATTTAGCTCCAATTCATCTGCTTTTTCTTGTGTAAGACACAGACAAACAATACCGCTACATTCACGAATCAATAAAGCCATATCAGGCGCAGTAATTGTGGAAGCAGGAAAAATGATATCACCCTCGTTTTCACGATTTTCATCATCAATTAATAAAATTCCTTTTCCGTTTTGTAGATCTTTTATTGCATTTGCAATTCTTTCATTGTCTGTTGAGCCAAATTGTGTGATTGTTTTCATTTGATTTTTGTTTTATCATGAAACATCACTTCAGGGCGAAACACATTGTTAAGTAATAAGCTCAAAGTTGTGCGTCATGAGTTTTTCACTCAGAACTTAACACTTATCACTCATGACTTTCAGTTGTGTTCAATTTTCTTCTCTCATCCAGACTATACTGTCGGTTTTGGAGTTTCACCAAATCAGTCCAATAACAGTTGTTAAAGGAGTCGCGGACTATAACCGCCGGTAAGGAATTTCGCCTTGCCCCGAAGAAAATTTCGTTTGTTAATACTAATTTTTTATTTGAAAAATTACCATAAACTTTCGCGAACAAAGTTACAAAACCAAAATGAGTTATTTATAATGAATAAAGATTATTTTGTTTACTATCAATAAAAACCATATCTTCATTAAAACACTAATAAAATGAAAAACAAAGCATTAAGAATAATTCTGAAAATTGGTTATTACGCTTTATGCGGATATTTAGTTGGATTATTAATTTCTTAGATCTCACCAACTGGAACAAGCCAAAACGCACCATTTACATGTATAGCTGGATCAATGACTTTTTTATTTTTTAAAGATTATATCATTCCATATTACAGAAGTCAAATTCAACAAAAATAGATTTTACAAATATTTCTCTACAATCGGTTTGATTTGATTTGCGATAAATTGATATCCTTTTTCATTTGGATGAATACCATCTTTTGAAAGAAATTCTTCTTTAGTTGAATTAAAACGTGAGAAAATATCAATAAATTCTATTTGATTTTGAAGTGCTAATTCTTTTAGCTTTTGATTGTATAATTCAATTTTTTGAGTCGTACGAAATTTACGTTTAGGAACTTTTATTCCATCAACCGTTTTAGAGATTGGTAAAATACTTATCACATAAATGTTAACTGTAAATTCTTTTGCTTGAGAAATTACTTCAAAAAGATTTGATTCAAAATTAACAAGAGAAACCAATTCTAAATCATTTCTTTCAGCTAAATCATTTGCGCCATAAAAAAAGAAAATTAGATTTTCGTCAGGAGAAAAGCGCGCTTTTGTCTCAACTTCAAATCGTTTCATTAAACCTTCTGTTGTCTCTCCTCCTATTCCGAGATTAAAACAATTGACTTCGTTTGCATTGTTATTATAAAACTCAGCATGGCAATAACGTTTCAAAATTTCTACATAACCTCCCAAAACCCCGTCATATTCGCCGTAGGTAATACTATCTCCAAAAAATAAGCAATTTGTCATCATCATCTAAAACAACACTTTATCCTCTTTTCTCAATTCTTCTAAATAAGCAGCTTTTTCGTCACGATAAAATAAATTCATTGTTTCGAATGGAATTAATTTCAAATCTTTGTTGACGATATGTACGCAAGACTTTTTAACAGCACGAACATCAAAATCATGTGCATCCATAAAATTCAAAATGATTATTCGGAACAAATTATCGTAATCTAAATCCAATTCGGGCGCGCAAACTTCTGGTAAACAACAAAGCAACTGATTCATTTTTGGTTGTACTTTATCCACAGAAATTCCTGTGCTAAAAATATCCAACAACTGTACTTTCAATTCTTCATCTTGTTCGTAAACAATTGTATTTTTTGATTCGTTATTCAATAAATCGGCAGGATTTATATAGCGTGTTAACGGAATTACCTCGTCATTTAATTTTAACATATATCCCATTGCCAAAGCATCAGGATTACACGAAACCGGAATAATATCATCTCCATTGAAAAGAGGATATTGATTCAGAATCTCTTGACGAACTTCCGTTAAGGTAATTTTTTCATGAATAGAGTCTTCTCTGTTTCGGCCTGCAATTTCTACAGGTTGAAAAGTAACTCCACGTACACATTTTTGTTTTAAAGCAAAATCGATGATTTTTCCAATTTCATCCGTATTTTTATCTTTTTGAAGAACAACAACCAAAGTTGTAGAAAGATTTAATTCATTCAATTTTTCTAAAGCTTTCATTCGAACATCTGTCAAATCTTTTCCTCGAAAATCTTCTAAAACTTCTTTTTTAAATGAATCAAATTGTAAATAAACTTCAAATTCTGGTGCATAAGTTGCTAATTTTTCTGCAAAACCTGGATCATTCGCAATTCTAATTCCGTTTGTATTCAACATCAAATGTTTAATTGGTTTTGATTTTGCAATTTCCATAATCTCAAAAAATTGTGGATGAATTGTTGGCTCTCCGCCACTAATTTGAACCACATCGGGTTCGCCTTCATTTTTAACAATGGTATCAAACATCGCTTCTATTTGCTCTAAACTACGATGAGAACCGTAATGTGGCGATGACATGGCGTAACAAGTAGGGCACGTTAAATTGCATCGATCCGTCACCTCAACAATTGATAAACACGAATGTTGCTCGTGATCGACACACAAACCACAATCGTACGGACAACCATATTCTACATCTGTCTCAAAATGCAAAGGCATTTCTGATGCTTTATTGTAATTTCTTATGTTTTTATAATAATCGACATCCGTTGCTATTTTTGTTTTGAAGAAACCATGATCTGGACAACGTTTTGTCATAAAAACATTCTCGTCCTCGATAATAATTTTTGCACCAACACGTTTTAAACATTCTGGACAAAGTGAAATTGTATAATCGTAATACGTGTAATTTCTAACCGGCATAATATAAGTTTTAAGTAGATTTAAGTTTTAATGAAAGGTACGATGTTTACATAGATCCACAAACCATTCCTGAAATAATAAGTGTAACCAATGCACACATTCCAAAAATCATTAAATAGTATTTTGAAGATTTACTTTTTCCAGAAATAGAATTTATGATTAGCGAAATTACTGTTCCAACAGCGCCTCCAATAAGTGCAATTACTGCTAAAATTGCTATAATAACATAAATAAAATCGTTTCCAAATCCTCCTTCTGCAAATATTACTGAATATATCATATTAGTTTCCAATTAAAATTAAGCCACAAATTGAACCCGAAGCAAGTAAAATCCCTATTCCCCAAACCATTAGTTTTAGAGACATTTCTACACTTTCTATCTCATTTTTATTCTTTGTAAATAAGTACAAAATAAAACCTGCTACAGAAAGTACAGAACCAATAAGAAGTAAAATAAAAACAATTGTAAATAAAGATTCCATTAGTTAGATTTAAGTTGTGATAACTTAAAGATATAATAAAAAATAACACCAACACAAGTAATTTGAATAGAACTTAATCCTAAAAAAATGGGATGTATTGGTTTGATAAAATCTAAACAGAAACGAAACACAAAATAAGCCAGCATAAAGATTTGAAACAAATATCCAGAAGGATAAATATATTTTTTCTGAACGATTTTTAAAACTATCCAAAGCAAAATAAGGTAAACAATTTCGTACAAAGCAACTGGATGACGTAACAATCCATCGCCTAAATCCATTCCGAAAATAGATGTTGTTTCTATTCCATATGTTTGTTCATAAACGCCTGTTAAAAAGCAACCAATTCGTCCAATTATCATCGCTAAAATCAAAGGAAAAGTAATCAAATCGCCTGTACTTTCTTTGTATCTAATTATCTTTTTTGTGAGTTCTACACCAATTAAACCAAAGGTTAAACCACCTATGATTGTGTTACTTGTCCAGAAAAAGAGAAAAGGATTTTCTGCATCCAAAAGAGCTTGCGGATTTTCTAATGTTCCAATTATTTTAGAGCCCAAAAGCGCTCCAATTAATGCGCCTATAATTATACTAAACGATTGTGTTGTCGATAAACTTGATTTGTTTCGTTTTCGTAGAAATGCATAATAACGCATCGCAATAAAAATTCCGACCGATTCGAGAATAGGATGAACTAAGACTGAGTGTCCAAAAATTTCAATGGATACAGGAAAATCTATTATCACAAATTAATTAGGTTTTGAGTAAAAGTAATTGATTTTATAGAAATAAAAAAAGCGATGTTAAACATCGCTTTTCGTTTATATTTTGAAAATTTTCTTATCTAAATTTTGAAAAATCTCTTGGACGTTTTTCTAAGAATGCATTACGACCTTCTACAGCCTCTTCTGTACCATATGCAAAACGTGTGGTTTCTCCTGCAAAAATTTGTTGTCCAACTAAACCATCATCTACCAAATTGAATGCATATTTCAACATTTTAATTGCTGTTGGCGATTTTGTTAAAATCTCTTGTGCCCAATCAAAAGCAACTTGTTCTAACTCGTCATGCGGAACAACTAAATTTACCATTCCCATATCGTAAGCCTCTTGTGCAGAGTAATTCAATCCTAAGAAAAAGATTTCACGGGCACGTTTTTGACCAACTTGTTTTGCCAAATAAGCCGAACCGTAACCACCATCAAATGAAGCTACATCTGCATCAGTTTGTTTGAAAATCGCATGTTCTTTAGAAGCCAATGTCATGTCACAAACCACGTGCAAAGAATGTCCTCCTCCTACTGCCCAACCATTTACAACGGCTACAACAACTTTTGTCGAAAAACGAATTAAACGCTGAACTTCTAAAATATTCAAACGTCCAACACCATCTTGTCCTTCATAACCTTTTGCACCACGAACGCGTTGATCACCTCCAGAACAAAAAGCCCAACCACCATCTTTTGCAGATGGTCCTTCTCCTGTCAATAAAATTACACCAACTTCACGATCTTCTTCTGCTAATTGAAAAGCATCTAATAATTCGAAAACAGTTTTTGGGCGAAATGCATTACGAACTTCAGGACGATTAAATGCTATACGCATTACTCCATCACATTTCTTGAACGTGATATCTTCGTACTCCTTTACCGTTTGCCAATTGATTGTTGCCATTATATATTTTGTTTTTTGATTAAAAATTTCTCAAAAATAAGATTTATTCATTTTTAAAAAGAATTTTCAGTTATTAATCTCAAGTTTTTCTACGCAATTCTAGCATACGCTGATCTATAATCTCTTGATACTCTTCTTTAATTACCTTATTTTTTGCGCTAAGAGGTTTTATTCATCATAGTGGTATAAAAAAAGACAATCCGAAAAATACGAATTGCCTTTTAATTTGAAAAATATTTAAAAGAATTGTTATTTAAAATCTGCGTCAGAAACGTTTTTATTAATTTCTACTGATTCAATTACTATTTTAGCTGTTTGAGATCCAGCTTCTGTTAAAATTTCTGTTGGCATTAAAATACCTTCAAAAGTTTTATATCCTTTGTTTATCGTCGTCGCAATCATTTCTCCTTGTGGAGATTTCATTTTTTGTTCAGACTTCATTAACAAGCCAGTTTTTACATCATAATAATCTGTACGAGAAATATCTGCAGCAACAACTTTGTAATATTCAACTCCGTTTTCAGAAACGATTCCTTCTACTTTAGCCGATTTATAACCTTCTGACAATGGTACAAACAAAGAATTTGTTTTCTTTAAAGGATCTGTCATTTCAGCTGGTAAATCAAATTTTTGTCCTTGAAAAACAAACCCTTTCTCACCATCAAAAATTTGTTTAATAATAAGTCCACCTATATTATAACTTACAAAAGTTTTATTAGGCGCAGCAGATTTAGATATATATTCTCCATTTCTACCCATCATGTCAATTTTTCCTTTTTGAGCAATCGATTTTACAGCTTTCACTTTGTCCGTACCACCAATAGCTTTGAAAAAATTATCTGTAATTTGAGCAACTGAAACAGTTGTAGTTTTTGCACCAGAAGTTGGTTTATCTATTTTATTTCCGAAAGAATCGTAGTAATTAACTGAGTAACCTAATTTTTCTAAAGCTGGTGCAATTTGCTCTAATTTACCTGTTACATTGATTTTTGCTTGATCTGGACGGAAATATTTTTTCGAAACACGTAAAACATCATCAATTGTTACAGCATTTATATTTTTGATATAATCTGCATAAAAACTATCTGATAATTGATTTGTCTTTTTCGTTAAAGCCTGGTTAGCAACCGTAGAAGGACTTTCTAAAGTCAAGATAAAGTTTCCTAAGAATTTTGCTTTTACATCATTCAACGTTTGTTGATCAATTTTGTTTAACGTCATTCCTTTAATTTCTTTCATCGTCTCAACGATAGCAGAATCCGTCACTTCGTTACGAACAGTTGCATTAGTATTGAAACGTCCAATGTAACGAGAATCAGAAACTCCACCACGTGCACCATATGTCCAACCATGCGCTTCACGAAGATTCATATTCAATTTCGAATTAAAATCGCCTCCCAAAATAGACGACGCAATTAACGCTGCATAATAATCTGGATCTTTCTTTGTCAACTGAACTGGATACGAAACTGAGACCACAGATTGCACTGCGTTAGGCATATTAATCGCATTTAATTCCGTTTTTGTAACTTCTTCTACTTTTGGAAATGCTGGAATATTTAATTTTCCTGTTTGCCAAGAATCAAAGTTTTTCTCCGCCAATGCTTTTACATCTTTTGTCGAAATATCTCCAACAACAATCAAATAAGCATTGTTTGGTTTGTAGTAGGTATTGTAGTAATCCTTCACATCTTGCAATGTAATTTTCTCAATTTGGGCTGGTGTATCAAATTCTGAGAAAGGATTATTTTTTCCATAAACTAATATATTCGAAACGCGAGATGCTGCTGCTTCTACAGATTTTTCATTCGACTTTAAACCTTCGATGTAACGTTTTTTAACATCAGCAAATTCACTTTCAGTAAAGTTTGGATTCATAGCTCCATCAGCCATATAACCAAAAATCTCGTTAAAATACTTAGTTAAAGAACTTGCAGAAGCTCCTTCTTCCCAAAAATTAACGCGAGCTCCTAAAAACTCAATACGTTTATTGAAATCATCTTTCGATTTTGTTTTTGTTCCTGTTCCCAACATTTCGCCCAACAAAGACTCTGCTCCTTTTTTTGCACCTAATGCATATGGAGGATTATCGATTGTTAATGTAGCAGAAACTCGTGGTAATTTATGATTTTCAACAACGATAACTGTTAAACCATTTTTTAATTTGAATTCGTTCGATTTTCCTAAATTAACCGTCGGTGCTGGACCTGGTTTTGGCATTGGAATCGCCACTTGCGCATTTAAGCTAACTGCCATAAAAGCGATTGCAAGAGATAATATTTTTGTTTTCATAATTCGGTTGTTTTTTATTTTGCAGCTTTTTTAGATTCTGGTAAATAATGAATAATTACACGTTGGTTTTTGTTTAGATACTTTTTAGCAACATTGCGAATATCTTCTCTTGTTACAGATTGATAAACTTTCAATTCTTCGTTGATTTTATTTGTATCTCCGCCCAACATATAAGCATCCGCTAAAGCATGTGCAATGTTTTGAACACCCGATTTTGAAGCCACAAAACTATTTTCAATTCCATTTAAGATTTTTTGGTAATCTTCTTCAGAAATCAAATTTGTTTGAACTTTTTCTATATCTTGTTGTAAATCTCCTTCTAATTTATCCAAAGAAACTTCTCCTTGAGGTAAAATTCCGATTGAATAAATTCCGTAATCTTCCATTTGACGATTGAAAGCAAATATTTGTAATGCTTCTTTTTTCTCGTCAACATATTTTTTATATAAAACTGATGATTTTCCACCTGTTAAATAGCTTGATAACATTTCTAATGCATAAGCATCTTTTGATTTGTTATCTGGCGTACGATAATTAATCGCCAATAAAGGAATCTGAATATTTGCATCATATTCTGTTGCACGAATTTCTGATGTAATTGGATCTTCCTTCTCAACAGTTTTCACAACATCTTTTCCTCTTGGAATTACACCAAAATATTTCTCAATTAATTTCTTTGCTTCGTCTTTATTAAAATCACCCGCAACAACTAATACAGCATTATTTGGCACATAAAAAGTTTGACTAAAGTGTTTGAAATCGTCTAATTTTGCATTACTCAAATCCTCAAAAGAACCAATTACACTCCAACGGTAAGGATGTTTTTTGAAAACATGAGGATTAACCGCTTCTCCGTACGAAAATTTACCATAAGGTTGATTGTCTAAACGAGAACGTTTTTCTTCTTTTACAACTTCTTTTTGTGTATCGACGCCAATTTGATTGATGATTGGTTGACGCAAACGATCAGATTCCATCCATAATCCTAATTCTAAATTATTTGATGGAAAAGTTTCGTAATAATATGTTCTGTCCGTTGTTGTATTCGCATTGTTAGAACCTCCATGAGAAGAAACAATTTTGAACCATTCACCTCTCTTAATATTCTCTGTTCCTTCAAATAATAAATGCTCAAAAAAGTGTGCAAAACCTGTTTTACCAACTTGCTCATCTTTCGAACCTACGTGATACATAACACCTGTTGTAATAACTGGAGCAGAATTATCTTGATGAAGGATAACATGCAATCCGTTTGCTAGAGTATACTCATCAAATTTTATTTGCTGACCAAATAATGCTGATCCTGCAAATAAGATAGACATAAAAATTTTCTTCATTTAGTATTTTTTAAGTTTTTATCTATTATGCTTATGTAACATTAGTAGCAGTTTTTTTGAAAATGTTACACCAAATTTGCATAATAATTAAAAAAAGTAAAATAATACACGTCTATTGATTTAGTAGGCATTTGTATTAATTTACAACAATATTTCATAATATACCTATAGTAATTGTTATTGTATTTGCTATAGATTTGTAAAAATCGAGAGAAAAAAATGGATTTTATAGAGTTTTTTGGTTTTGTAGGTGCCTTCTTCATCGGACTAATTATGGGAGTTCTTGGTGGTGGTGGATCTATTTTAGCCGTTCCTATTTTAGCGTATATTTTTCATTTCGACGAAAAAATTGCTACTGCTTATTCATTATGCATCGTTGGATCGACAGGATTGATTGGAGGAATAAAGCAAGCTTCGCAAAAAATGGTTGATTGGAAAGTCGTTTTTCAATTTGGATTACCAGCTGTTGTTGGAATTACATTGGTTCGTGCATTTTTAATTCCTGCCCTGCCAAGTAATTTATTTTCTATAGGCGATTTTATCGTCACACGTCGAATGGCAATGTTTGGTTTATTCGCTATTCTGATGGTTTTCGCAGCTATTTCTATGTTAAAAGGGAAGAAAGAAGAACAAATTAATCAGAAAAATGATAAGCTAAATCCTCTTTTATTAATTCAAGGATTTTTAATCGGAGGATTAACAGGAATGGTTGGTGCTGGCGGTGGTTTTTTGATTGTTCCGGCATTAATGATGGTTGCAAAATTAGATATGAAAAGAGCTTCGGCAACTTCGTTGGTAATTATTGCCATCAATTCACTTATCGGATTTTTTATTGGTGATGCTTTACACATCAAAATTGATTGGAGTTTTTTGAGTGTTTTCATTGGAATTTCTATGGTTGGAATTCTTGTCGGAACCTACATCAACAAATTTTTACCAGTACAATTTCTAAAACGAACATTTGCAATCTTCATTATTTTAATGGCAATTTTTATGTTCATCGAAGAATTTATAATTCAATAATTTAAAGTATGGAACTGAACGAAAATTTTTGGAACGATAAATACATCACAAATCAAACTGGTTGGGATTTAAAAGCTCCTTCTACTCCACTAAAAGAGTATATCGATCAATTGGAAGATAAAAATATCAGAATTCTGATTCCAGGTTGTGGAAATGCTTACGAAGCAGAATATCTTTTGGAACAAGGTTTTACGAATATTACATTGATTGATATTTCGGAAATTGTAGTCGAAAAAATCAAAGAAAAATTTAAACATAATCCCAATATCAAAGTTCTTCATCAAGATTTTTTTGAGTTAGATGGTGAATTTGATTTGATTTTAGAACAAACTTTTTTCTGTGCATTAGATCCAAAATTACGTCAAAGCTATAGTATCAAAATGAATGAACTGCTAACCGAAAACGGAAAATTAGTTGGTGTATTATTCAACAGAGAATTCGGAAATGAAACGCCTCCTTTTGGAGGTGATAAAACTGAATATCAGACGTATTTCAATGATTATTTTGATTTCAAAGTCATGGAAAATTGTTACAATTCTATTCCGCCAAGAGCTAAAACCGAATTATTTATTAATCTAAAAAAGATTGCCAAATAACCTATGATTTCATTCATAAATTTTAAGTTAACTATCAATCTTATTTGAGTTTAAATAGAAGAAAAGTATCAGAATTCATCCATCAGAGGAAAATTCTAAATTTAAATATTTGTATTTTTACACACTAAATCATTCTTATGAAAATTGAACAAATTTACACCGGATGTCTTGCGCAAGGTGCTTATTATATAGAAAGCAATGGTGAAGTTGCAATTATTGATCCGTTGAGAGAAACACAATCTTACATCGATCAAGCGACAAAAGACAATGCAAAAATCAAATACATTTTCGAAACGCATTTTCATGCAGATTTCGTTTCAGGACATGTAGATTTGGCGCAAAAAACTGGTGCTACAATTATTTATGGTCCAACTGCGGAACCAAATTTTGATACACATATCGCAACTGATGGCGAAGTTTTTTCTTTAGGAAATATAACTATTACAGCTTTACACACACCAGGTCATACCATGGAGAGTACAACGTATTTATTGAAAGATGAAAACGGTAAAGATTATGCAATTTTTACAGGAGATACTTTATTTATTGGTGATGTTGGTCGTCCAGATTTAGCTCAAAAATTAAATACAGACTTAACGCAAGAAAAATTAGCTGGTTATTTATTTGATTCTTTACGAAACAAAATTATGCCTTTAGCTAATGATATTATCGTATATCCTGCACACGGAGCGGGTTCTGCTTGTGGAAAAAACATGAGTAAAGAAACTTTTGATTCGCTAGGACATCAAAAAGAAGTGAATTATGCTTTGAATCCTTCTATGACAAAAGAGGAATTTATTACTGAATTAACTTCAGGATTAATGCCTCCTCCATTCTATTTTCCAGAAAATGTAATGATGAACAAATTGGGTGTTGAATCTTTGGATGTAGTGAAAGAACGTGCGAATAAAGCTTTATTTCCAGACGAATTTATGCAAGTTGCGGAAGATACAAATGCGTTAATTTTAGATGTTCGCGATCCTCAAACTTTTGCAGCTGGATTTATTCCAAACTCCATCAATATTGGAATTAGAGGAAATTTTGCACCTTGGGTTGGTACATTAATCACAGATATCAAACAACCAATTTTGTTAATTGCAGAAATTGGTGAAGAAGAGGAAGCGGTAACACGTTTGGCTCGTGTCGGATATGACAATGTAATCGGATTTTTGAACAATGGTTTCCAAGCTTGGGTTGAGGCTGAAAAAGATTTCGATGAAATTGTTTCGGTTTCTCCAGAAGAGTTTGTAGAGTTAGTTGATGAAACTGAATTAAAAGTTTTGGACGTTCGTAAGCCAGGTGAATATGAAACTTCTCACGTAGAAGGTGCAATTACAGCTCCTTTAGATTTCATCAATGAATCTATGAAATTAATCGATCCTGAAGAAACCTATTTAGTACATTGTGCAGGAGGATATCGTTCAATGATTTTCTCTTCAATTTTACGCGCTCGTGGTTACGAAAATTTGATTGACGTTGCTGGAGGTTTTGGTAAAATAAAAGAAGTTGAAGGTGTTAAAATTGTAGAAGGAACTTCGCCTTGTCAATCAGGAAATAATTCTTGTTCAACGAAATAAACAATTTATTTTAAATAATAACGTTATAGCCTTGGGATAATCAAGGCTTTTTTTATATTCGTCATCTAAATTCATCCAATGAAAAAATTGTTATTCATCGCCTCTCTTTTTACATGTATTACCGCTTTTGCTCAACAGAAAATACATGGAGCTGAATCGTTTGCGTTAACTATTCCAAAAGATTTTCAACGTACAGTTGGGTTAAATGATTATGCAACTATTCAATTTGAAAGTCTTGCTCCAAAGCCGAATTCGTATGGATTTGTGATTTTTGAACACAAAGATGAATTAAAATTGGCAGATTCTAATTTGGATATGATTGATTATACGCTAAATTCTATCGAGCCATATAAAACACAAAAAGGGTTTAATTATATCAAAAAACCTTATGTTGCCTACGAACAGGGATTCAATTATGCTTATACCGAATTTGAAACAAATGATCCCGAATCTGGACATATTTATTTCTTGCAAACTGTAATCGAAACGAAAGAATTTGTCTATCAGATTTTACAATATTGCAGTTTCGAAAATCAAGAAATAATGAAAAGCGATTTTGTCAAAATTGTAAATAGCTTCAAAGTAGAATAATCAACAAAAACCACCCTATTTCGAAAGGTTTTTGTTTTTCTGTTCAATCCAAAGTGACATATATTTTGTACTTTGATGATGATGATGTTGCAAAATTTGACCAATAAAATTTTGATTTCGATGTTGGATTAAATTTGCTTCAATCGATTTAATTTTCTCTAAAAAATCAGCTTCAAATTTATTTTTATTGTAATTCTCGTTCAGAATTTTGATTCCATTTTGTTGAGCAATTTCCCACTCTTTCTCATTATTGTAAAGCAAAATAGCTTTCTCCACAAACGCTTCAAAATCATCTTCTACAAAACCATTCCAATCAAAATTATCTTTCATTGCTTCTGCTCCAATCGTAGTCGTAACCGAAGGAGTTCCAGTTTGCATTGCATCCACAAACTTTCCTTTTACACCAGCGCCAAAATTAATCGGCGCCAACAAAACTTTGTAATTTGACATCGTTTCTTGCGCATTTTCTGCTCTACTTTTGATCAAAAATCGTTCGGAAGGATTATTTAATTGCAAAACTTTTTGCGTTGCATAAGCACCATAAATATGTAATTCAGCTTTCGGAAGTTTCTTTCTCAAAATTGGCCAAATTTCTTTTTTTAAGGTCTGAACACAATTAAAATTAGGTTCATGAATAAAATTTCCGATAAACATAAAATATTCTCTTTCTTCAAAACTTTTCCAAGAATTAATTTTTTCTTCTGTAATTTCATTTTCTAAAAAAGGCAAATAATACAAGATTTTTTCATCAATTTTAAATTGATTTTGTAGAATTTCTATTTCCTTTTTCGAAATCATCAACGATAAATCACAGCGTAAAATAGACGCTATTTCTCGTTTTGCTAAATCAGAAAACAATAAATCTTCTGTAAATTCTATTCCTTTTTTAGCTGCTTCTTGTCGCGCATTTCGTAAAAAATGTAAATCTTCTGTATCCAAAATCTTCAACGAATTTGGACATTCTTTCGAAACGCGCCAACCATATTGTTCTTCAATCATAAAACGATCAAAAAGAACAATTTCAGGATTTAATTGTTTAATAAAATTATCAAAACTTTCATCATTTAACTGAATTACAACTTCTTTTATTCCTTTCAAAATCAAATCAAAACTATAATCAGATTTTGAAGCAGCGCAGGCAAAAGTTATCTCAAATTCAGCTTTTTGGAAACAATCAATTAACTGAATCATTCGAGTTCCTGCCGCAGAAGAAGTTGGTTCTGGCCAAACTTGACCAATGATTAAAAGTTTTTTCATCCCACAAAATTACACTTTCTGTTTCTTAATTGGAAGATTAAATATTATACACCCAATTTGGCTTATTTTAATGTAAATTTGCAGCTAAAATTATATAAAATGTCTTATCAAACTGTTTTTGAAGAATTTTTCGGGCAAGTAAAATCAAGTATCAAAGAAGGAACTTTTGCAAAACTTACAATGGCCAAAACTATTGGAGATACTGATCTTAAAAATATATTTGTTCGTTTACATCTTTTAGAAAATAATGAGTACAATTTTGCCTTCACATTTCGTTATAAAACCGAAGAAGTTGAGCAATTTCATAGTGTTGAACAGACTTTTTTAATTTTGAGTTCTTACATCAAAAATCCATTTACAAATGCTTTATTATTTACAACTGAAAAAGATTTGATTTTTAAAGTGAACAAAAAAAATGCAGCAAGTTTGACGGAACAAGCACCAACTTTCAAACATGCATCGGATGTGATATTAGAAATGATTGAAAAGAAAATCATTTAATAGACGATTTTTCACATTCAATCTTTAAACAATATAATTTCGTAAATTTGGACTTAATATTTTTCGAAAAATGCTTGGATTAAAACTTTTGACAGACCCACGTTGGGCTGATATTGCGGAAAGAAATTTAGAAGAAATTTTAACAGATCATGCGTGGTGTGAACAAAAAGCGGCGACAAACGCGATTACCATGATTGCGTATAATTCTGAACATGACGAATTTATTCAGGAAATGTCGGATATTGCAATCGAAGAAATGCAACATTTCAAAATGGTTGTAGAAATTATCGAGCGTCGTGGATACAAATTAGGTCGCGAGCGAAAAGATGATTATGTTGGTCAATTGATGAAATTTTGTAAAAAAGATGGTTCTCGAAATATGGCTTTTGTTGATCGTCTATTATTTGCAGCGATGATTGAAGCAAGAAGTTGTGAGCGTTTCAGAACATTATCTCAAAATATAAACGACGAAGAATTAGCAAAGTTTTACTATGATTTGATGGTTTCGGAAGCGAATCATTACACAACTTTCTTAAATTTTGCTCGAAAACTTTCAACTGATGTTGATGTGGACAAACGTTGGAAAGAATGGTTGGATTTTGAAGGAAATTTGATTCAATCTTACGGAAATAAAGAAGCTATACACGGATAGAATTTAGATAATAAAAAAGTGAAATCAAGATTTGATTTCACTTTTTTATTCGACATAAATCAATCGACAAGGAACGTCCAAATCTTCCGTCAAATAATAACTACAACACAAGCGATGATAACCATCTGCAATGATTAATTCGTTCGCAGATCTTACCAACAAAATTGGAGAAAGCTTTTTATTTGCTTTTATTTTTTTGAAATTCTCTTGAACATGTCTATTTTCCAAAGGAAGCAAACTCAATTTACTCGCTCTAAAAATATCTTTGGATTTCTTGATGATTGTTTCGGCTTTCGATAATTTATTTGTAAGTGAAGTAGCTATTTCAGGCTTAAAAATTAATTCCAAATAATCTTGCGCAGCAGGAAAATCGTGATCTTCCGGTTCATCTAACCAAATATTTTTGTCATCTGTTAGGTTTTTCATGCTAATTAAAATTGATAGGTTTTTATAATTTTATCATCTAATAATTGCTTCATCAACATTTTATGTTGTTTACTTTTACCTCTAACCAACCAAGTTGTAGAAACATTTCCATCTGTAGCATGTTGCTTAGCAACCGAAAATTTTAAATCAAATTTTTTAAATAATGTTTGACAATATTCATATTCCTCTTTCGACTTTGTCAGAATTGTATAATATTTAATTTTATGGTAATCATCAATATAATTTTGAAGATAAGTTAATCCAACCAAAATAATCAAAACGATAACACTTCCCAATAAACCTAAATAAACATACCCCGCTCCAATACACATTCCCAACGATGCAGTCGCCCAAATAGTAGTTGCGGTCGTAATCCCTGCAACTTTATTATCGTCCTTAAAAATTACTCCGGCTCCTAAAAATCCAATTCCCGTAATGATATTTGCAGCCAATCGATCAGGATTTCCTACTCCAATTCGGATCGAAAGAATTGTAAACAAACAGGAACCAAAACTAACTAAAATGAATGTTCGTAAACCGGCAGATTTGTTGCGATATTCTCTTTCCGTACCGATCAAAACGCCAATTATAATCGATATACAAATTAAAATCAATTCATTTTGAATCGAATTCGCTAAAAATTCTTCCATAACAGAATATATAACATTAAATATACAAATTTGATCTTTTATTAACTATCCTATATCAATTTAAATCTAAAATTCTATACGTAAATTTGACTAAATCTAAAATAGTATGGAATTAGGAATAGGAATGTTTGGCGATCTACATATTGATCCTAAAACTGGTTATACACAAACTCCTCAACAACGTATGAGTGAGATTATAGAAGAAGTAAAATTAATGGACGAAATTGGATTAGATTTCTTTGGAATTGGAGAACATCATCGTCCTGATTACGCAGTTTCTTCTCCAGAAATTATTTTGGCTGCTTTGTCTACAGTTACAAAAAATATTAAGTTGGGAAGTGCCGTTTCTGTCATCAGTTCTACAGATCCCGTAAAGTTGTATCAAGATTTTGCTAGTGTTGACAATTTATCGAATGGTCGTGCTGAAATTATGGCTGGACGCGGTTCATTCATCGAATCTTTTCCTCTTTTCGGTTATGATTTAAACGATTACGATGCTCTTTTTGATGAAAAACTTCGTTTACTTTTAGATTTAAATAAAAACGAAGTAATCAATTGGCGCGGAAAATTTAGAATGCCAATTATTAATCAAAGTGTTTATCCAAAGCCTGTGCAAGAAAAACTACCTATTTGGATTGCTGTTGGCGGAACAAAATCATCAATTGTACGTGCTGCAACATTAGGTTTACCTATTATTTTCGCGATTATTGGAGGCAATCCTGCTGATTTTAACTATCTGTTCGAAATTTATAAACAAGTTTATATCGAAAATGGTCATGATATTAAAACGATGCAAATTGGCGTTCACATGCACTCTTTTTTTGGAGAAGATAGCGAAAAAATTGCAGAAGAATATTTTCCAATTTATGGTGCACAAATGAATAGAATTGGAGCAAGTAGAGGTTGGCCAAAATATACAAAACCACAGTTTGACTATGGACGTTCTACAAATGGACATTTGATTGTTGGAGACGCTTCTTTAGCGGTTGATCGTATTTTGAAATATCAGGAAATGTTTGGTTTAACTCGTTTTTCTGCACACATGGACGTGGGAGCGCCAAATCACTTGGATATGATGAAATCTATCGAAATTTTTGGAAAAGATATTCTACCAAAAGTGAAAATGTAACAAAATAAATTTAATTTATAATGACAAAAGACACGATTCGTTTTCGTGTCTTTTTTTATTTTTCGTTAAAATTGAATGAATGAAGAAAATATTAGCCTGTTTTATTGTTTTAGCCAACTTCGGTGTGCATGCACAAGAAAGTAATTTTAGAACTTGGAATACCTTAAATATCAATCAAAAAATCAATAAAGATTTTAATTTTCAGTCGGATATACAATATCGTTCGTACGAAGATTTAGATCAGTTACAACAACTTTTGATTCGTGGAGGAATTGGTTACAACTTAACCGAAAATAACAATACAATTTTAGCTGGTTACGCCTACATTCAAAACAGAACTCCTACTGCTACAGACGATTATGCTCATAGTCACGAACATCGTTTGTATCAACAATTCAATACAAAACATGCTTTACAACGTTTTAATTTCGCGCATCGCTTTCGTGTCGAAGAACGCTTTTTAGAAAATGATACACAATTTAGATTTCGTTATCAATTGACTGCAACTGTTCCGCTAAATAATGCCAAATTAATCGAAAACACGTGGTATTTGAAAGCGTATGATGAGATTTTTCTACAAGCTGTAAAAGATAAAACGTTTGATAGAAATCGACTTGGTTTAAGCTTTGGTTACGTTATTTCGCCAACTTTTAGTTTAGAAGCTGGTTATATGTTACAAAGTCTTAAAGCATCTCATACCGATCATTTGATGATTGGATTGACAGTTAATAATCTGATAAAATAGTCTTATCTTGGTTAGGATAATTTACACTTGATTATATGAAAGTCAAGCTAAATGGAAAAACAAAAGTAAAATGCACTATTTTTATTAATTACTAATATAATTAATCTAATCAATAATTTTAATTACTTCATAAAAAAATAAGACCTCTTTAGTCGAAACTAAAGAGGTCTTATTTAAAAATATTTTTTCTAAGCAAAACTTATCAAATCTTCGTAGGCTTTTTTTGCCCCTTCAAAAACTTGTTGTTGCTCTTCTTCAGTTGTAAATTCTTGATTAATATAACCAATAAAAGTTTTCCAGATTTGACCAAGGTTTTCGCCGTAATGTCCAAAATAATTGAAACTTTTATTCTCTAAAAAAGGATACTTTTTCAGTGTTTTTGCAATTACATTTCCGCCAAGCATAGAACCTTCTATCACATACAAAGCTCCAATTGCTTCGTCTCTATTTCGAAGCTCGAATTGTTTTGGTACATTCAATTCTTCTAAACCTAACTCATTGATATCTTGTTCAATCAAAGACAATTTATTCAATTTTGTCAACGTTAAATTTTTTAAATCTTTGTCATTCAAAAATTGTTTGATAGAATCTTCATAAGATTTTAGAAAAATATGATTAACCTGCAACATTTTATAGTAATTTTTATCTGTAAATGTGCTGTTAAACAATTTATTCGACTCTAATTTATCTTCAATTTCTTTGTGATAAACCGCTGTTTTTTCTTTTAAATAATCAGATAGCATTCGTTAGATTTTTTTTAAATGTTAATATAAAAGTTGTTCCTTCTCCTACTCTACTCTCAAAAGATATACCACCATTCATTCTATCCATCATTCTATGCGCAATCGAAAGTCCAACTCCGTTTCCAGAAATGTTTCCAGTGTTAGACATTCTGCTAAATAGCTTGAACATTTTATTATAATCTTCTTCTTTTATACCAATTCCGTTATCTTTTATTTTGAAGATAACTTCTTTATTATTGATTTCAGATGATATTTCAATCTTTGGATGTTTTGCTTGAGAGGAATATTTTATTGCATTACCAATAATATTCAGAAAAACCTCATAAAACATCGTTTTATCTCCCAAAACATTATGTATTTCTTCTACAACAACTTCAGTATTGTTAATTTTATAATACAACAAAACATCGTGTATAATCTTTTCTATGATTGGCTTTGTTTCGATTGTAGACAATACAATTTCTGATTTTTTAGCTTTACTCAACGCCAAAAGATCCTGCATCATTTGTGTCATTCGATCAATTTCTTCAATAACACTTTTTAATCGATCATTTTTAATTTCATCATCTTTCAAACTTCGTTGAAGCATCTGACAATTCAATTTCATCACCGATAATGGTGTACGTAAATCATGAGAAACTGTATAGGTAAACGAGTCTAATTCGTCATTTATTTCTTTTAATTGTTCATATAAACTATGAATTTTGAAAGACTGTAAATGAAGTGTTTCTATAATTAACTTAATCACTTCTTTCGCAACATATTTCTCCTTATCTAACCAAATAAACGATTTATTCTTAATGTTCTCTTGCCAAATTTTGAAAGAAGTTCGAGGAGAAAAACTGTGTATTTCATCACCATTTATAACATCTACATTTTTAATTTTACTTGGTTCTCCAGCCCAATTTAAGGTTTGAACTTGTTCTTTTTTGAACCAAATAATAAAATGTTCGTAAGTTTGATTTAGAAAACAAAACATTACACCAGCCGAACTTGGACTAAGCCTAAGCTCTTGTCCATAATCTAGATAAAAAGTATTCGAGGTAAATAAACGTGCTGAGTTTCTTTTAAATGCCCATTCTTTTATTCTCAAAATTTCTTCTTTATCTGGCGTTTCGCCTTCTACAAAAACATCGTCAAAATTAACCAATGCAATTCCATCTGCCTTTGTAAGATTAAGAACCTCTTTTAGATTATTGTTCATTGATTGCTGAAGATTTTCTTCTGTTAAAAGATTCTCTTTCAATTTAATCGCTGTTTCGTTAAAATGATTTTGGAACTTTAATCGTTCAGTTGATTTAAAATTCACATAAGTCAACCTTGCTTGACGCGTCAATAATTCGGTTTGCAAACGAACTTGATTTGGAATAAATTTTGGCTTGGAATTCTGACATGCTACAATTCCCCACAATTTTTCGTTAATTACAATAGAAATAGAGAAACTTGCTTCACAATTAGCATTGCGTAAATACTGTAGATGTATTGGAGAAAGTGCTCTAACAGAAGAGTACATCAAGTTTATTTTTTGATAATTCTCATTACCAATTAAAATGATTCTTTTACTGTCTACATCTGCAACCAAACGGCTTTTTTTCTCTAGATACAGTTGACGTGCTTGTTTAGGAATATCAAATTCGGGAAAACGCAAACCCATATAAGAACCTAATCCCTTATCAATTTCTTCCGCTATAACAACGCCACTACCATCTTCCAAAAATTTATACAACATTACTCTCTCGTAATGAATCAAGCTCTTGATAGATGAAATTAACAAATCCCAAGTTAAGCTTATAGACTTAGAGTACAGAATTTGTTCAGAAAAATTATAATAGGCTAATCTATTTTCTAAAATAATTAATTCTTCTAACTCTAAATAAATCAATTCATCAAAATGATAAACTGTTAAATGATAGGTTTTTGAATTAACTTTTGTATTAGTTCGGTAAAATTCACCTTGTTCTAAATTCAAAACCTCATCAAAATCAAGCTCAAAATCATGAAGTTGATTAATATGTTGGCTTAATATCTTTTCGGTAGAAATTTCAAATAATTCATCAATATTTTGAGAAAAAAATTCAATTTGATGCGAATTTTTATGAATTCCTATCAAATATCCAAAAGGTTGAATTTCGTTGAGAAACTGAATTTCTTCGTCTTCACAATTTTTGATGATTTGGTTGGTCATATAAATGGTTTAGGAGTAATTATGAATCTAAGTTAAAATTTATTTTTTAATCTTCTTGCCTTTTAATTTTCAGAATATAATTTTCCAACTCTAATTCATCGGTATCCACTAATTCGAAATCACTAAAATGAGTTAAACTTTTCTCAAAAAATGCTGTAACTTTTTCTTTTTCTAACGATGGGTGAACCTTGATTCCGTTGAATTTTATGTTCTTCATATAGACATAAAAATCGTAATCAAAATCGGTTTCTCCTAAATACGTATTAGCAATTTTCCCTTTCCATTTGATATCAAAAACACCAAATTCTTCTGTATCTAGAAACGTAATTTCGTGCTGTGCAACCGTGTCATTTCCTAACATCGAAATACCAAAAGCAAGGTTTTCAGGTTCGTCCAAATTCACTGGAAGTGAATCAATTTCGAATGTTTTTCTATTCAGTTGATTAAAATCTAATTGTGCTTCGTTTTCAATCTTTATTCCTTTGTTGTTCCAATATGTACTCGAGATGATTGCGTGATCATAATTAATCCAAAGTTGCTTTTCGGCATTCTCTTGAGAAATGTCATCTATTTCATCCAAATCATCTTTATATTCTTCTTCTTCGTCATAATTATCTGACTCTAAATGAAGATCCATCCAAAGGTCAAAATTTTCATCAAGGCGAGCACTCCAAACAAAATCTATTACTTTGTGTCCGTTTGTAAATGGGCTATTCGAAAAATATATTTTGTTATTATCCTTACTCATAAATTGGGTTTTGACTTATGTTTTTGAATTTACAACGATTATTCTACTCTACAAAATTTAAAAAAATAATTGGTTCGTTTATTAGATATTGTCATTGATTTTCAAAGAAATAAAAAAAGTGCAATTTCTATAGAAATTGCACTTTTAAATTATAGTTATGATTTATAAATCAATTGAATTACAAGGTTTCTTTTAACCATTTGAAAAATTCTGTATGCCAAATCACAGAATTTTGTGGTTTTAATACCCAGTGATTTTCTTCAGGGAAATAAATAAAACGAGATTTGATTCCTTTCAATTGTAAAATTTGATAAGCCTCTTGCCCTTGTCCCATTGGCACACGATAATCATGACCTCCAACATAAATTAACATTGGCGTATTCCATTTATTTACTAATTCTGTACTACTTGGATCAAATTTAGAGTACGTTTTTTGCGCAGCTTTGTTATTTGTTTCCCACCAAGCGCCACCAGCGTCCCAGTTTGTAAAGAAAATTTCTTCTGTAGTTCCGTACATCGATTTCAAATCGAAAACACCATTATGTGCAATAAAAGATTTGAAACGACCTTCGTGAATACCTGCTAAATAATAAACAGAATATCCTCCGTAAGATGCACCAACAGCACCACGACGATCTTTATCTACATAATATTCCTTCGAGATATCATCAATCGCAGCCAAATAATCTTGCATTACTTGTCCTCCCCAATCTTTAGAAATTTGCTCATTCCACTCTACTCCATGACCTGGCATTCCACGACGGTTTGGCGCAATTACAATATACCCTTGTGCTGCCATTAATTGGAAATTCCAACGAGGAGAATAAAATTGAGTTAAAGCAGATTGTGGTCCACCTTGACAATACAATAAAGTTGGGTATTTTTTATTCGGATCGAAATTTGGCGGATAAATTACCCATGCAAACATTTCTTTTCCGTCTGTTGTTTTAATTTTACGTGCTTTTACATCACTCAACGCAATATTATCGAAGATATCTTTGTTTTCGTTTGTTAATTGAGTTAATGCTCCAGATTTCAAATCAACTACATAAATTTCTGCAGCGTGATTGATATCTGTTTTTGTAACAATTGCTTTATTACCAACAATTTCTTTGATGTCTGCAATGTCAAAATCACCTTTTGTAATTTGTTTGATAAAAGGCATTTTTCTCATTTTGAAGTTTACATCAACCTCAAATAATTGAATTGTTCCTCCTACTGGTGCATTGAAATAAATTTTGTTACCATCATTGCTCCATTTATAACCTTGTACGGTTCCGTCCCAATGTTTTGTAATATTCATTTCGATATCACCACGACGAACGATTAAGTCATTTTTATCTGCCTCGTAACCATCGCGCTCCATGCTCAAAAACGCAAAATCTCCTTGAGAAGAAAAACTTGGTGTATTGTCATAACCCATTTTTCCTTCCGTGATATTTTTCGTCGTTTTCGTTGCTAAATCGTATTGATAAATATCTGTATTTGTGCTTAATGCGTAATCTGTTCCGAATTTCTTCTTAGAAACATACAAAACTTTTGTTCCATCTGGCGTCCAAACAAATTCTGAAACAGAATATGGTTCGTCTTTTAAAACATCAATTTTAGTTGAACCTTCTTTATTTTCTGACACAAATAAATGATCGTAATTTCCATCATTCCAAGTATCCCAATGTCTGTAATTTAATTCATTATAAATCTGCACATTCGATTTGTCCATTTCTGGATAATAATCAGAACCAAAAACCTTTTGTAATTTAACTTTATCAGTTTCTGCTTTATATTGTTGAGATTTATTCAACGATTCATCAGCCAAAAGCGTTTTATAATCTTCGATTTCCGAAGCTTTTCCTCCTGCCAACGAAATCATATATGTTTTCGATGTGTCTTCTTGTGTTTTTACGTTAGTAGAAGTTACTTTATAAATCAGATTTTTTTGATCTTTCGTTACTCCAACTGGAGCTACTTTTTTTACTTGCCAAAGAAGTTCTGGCGTCATTACTTTTTGTCCCATTGCTGTTGTCGATATCAAGATACTTGCGACTAATACAGAAAATCTATTCATGTTAATTTCAAATCTAAATAATTGTAAAAGTAACAATTCTTTATGGAGAAAGGTAAAATTTATAATTAAAAAAAGACATCATCCAGTACAAATTGTACTTAAATGATGTCTCCGCTAATAATTTTTTTCAAATCGTCTAATCGATTCTTAAAATTAGGCTATATATTTTATATTAAACTACTTAATTAAAAGTTTAACTTATTTTTATGAGTAAAAACTGGAATAATTGCTCCAAAAACTAAGTTTTGTTGGGAGAACACAATATCCTGTTTTGCTTTATCAGCTTTGTTTGCAGTTGTACGAATATCACTCAAGTTAGCATATCCACCCTTTAATTCGGCCTGTACAAAGAAATAATCCCAAAAAGTAAAGTTAATCCCAACCATTGCAGCTGTTGCAAAACCTGCTAAGTGAAACTCATCATAACGTTCATTACCCATCAATTTTACGTTAGAACGTGGATATAAAATCCCTGCTCCCAAACCAGCTGTTACGTTAACATCGATTCCTTTTCCATTTTTTGTGATTGGGAAATGTTGAATATTATCAAAACGACGAACCTCTAAATTAGCATAGTTCAAACCATCTGTATGCTCAAACGTTAAGAAATCTTCTGTTAATTTTTGATCGACATTATTATATGTTCCATCGTAATCTGAACCTGTATTGATGTGACCATTCATTTTTACAACTTGATCTTGATCCATCACATATTTCATGTGGTCAATCCCGAAAGAGATATTCCAATTATCCGAAACAAAGTAACCTAAACGGAAGTTATATTGCGGAATCGTCATAGAACTTGGATTGAAATACTTGATTCCAAAGGAAGTTTGACGGTCATGAGCTGCTACATTATCCAACGTAAAATCGTATCCATCTCCTTTGAACTGAATATCTGATTTTGTATACTGCGCGTGATTCCAACCCCAATAAATATAAAATTTACCTTTATTATTTTTTCCTTGCCCGAAAGTAGTTGCAACCAAAGCAACTAAAAACATTACACTTATATACTTTCTCAAAATTTAACTTTTTGCAAATCTATTCTTAAAAAAATTGAGTAAAAATGATTTATGATATCAATTTTATATCTAGACAATATTTAAAATCAATAAACATTGTTAAGCGTCATAAAATAAAATGATAAATATTTATTAAAAATGATATCCTCTATTTTGTAATTAAAAATTAAAATATATTTTTGTGACATAATGAAAGACTACCTGATAAAACATAGCATCGGAATTTTTTTCACGCTTCTTTTGGTGTTCAGTACGAACATGCAAGGGTTGGCGGGCTATATGGATTATCAGATGAGATTGGAGCAGCAAGACGAAAAAGATTCTTCTGACAATGATCAAAAAGCTTTGTTTTCTCAAACTTCAACTGAAGAAGAAAATAATCAGAAAAATTCTTCGAGCGAAATTACAGAAAAAATACATTATTTCCACGAAATAAAATTGTTTACATTTTTTAATGTGAAACAAATTACATATTCGGATTTTCATCATTCTAATGCATATGCATCTTTAGATAATGGTGTGACAACTCCACCTCCTGAATTAGTTTAATTTTTTAATTGATTTTTTGCATCATCCTATTCAAATCTATTGAATGGATAGCAAATTTATTTTTATCATTTCAAATTATTAAATAATTCATTTTAAAACTATTATGAATCTTTTTCAAAATTGGAAAAAGGACATACCTGCGAGTATTGTTGTCTTTTTCGTAGCATTGCCTTTATGTTTAGGTGTTGCGTTGGCCAGTGGTGCGCCTTTATTTGCCGGAATTATTGCGGGAATTGTAGGAGGAATTGTTGTTGGTCTTATTTCTAAATCTCAAATTGGTGTTTCTGGTCCTGCGGCTGGTTTGGTCGTTATTGTATTAACTGCTATTACAGATTTGGGTGCTTACGAACTATTTTTAGTCGCGGTTGTTATCGCCGGAATTTTTCAAATATTACTAGGTATTCTAAAAGCCGGAGTTATTGGTTATTACTTTCCATCTTCGGTGATTAAAGGAATGTTATGTGCGATTGGTATTTCAATTTTCTTGAAACAAATTCCATTAGCGTTAGGCTATACAGAAACATTTAGTTTTAGTAATTTTAGTTTAGATTTTATCACGCCAGGAGCCATTATTATTACAGCAATCTCTTTATTTATCTTGATTGTTTGGGATAATATTTTAGGAAAAAAATCAAACTTTTTCAAATTATTACCAGGATCATTAGTAGCTGTATTAGTAGGTATTTTGTACCAAGTTACAATTGGTGATACCAACCACGAAGTATTTTCTATCGACCACAATTTATTAGTAAAAGTTCCTGTTCCTGAAAGTGTTTCAGATTTCTTAGGACAATTTACTATGCCCGATTTCGCCTCTGGATTAACAAATCCTATGGTTTGGCAAGTTGCATTTACCATCGCAATTGTAGCGTCATTAGAGACTTTATTATCTGTAGAAGCAACTGATAAATTAGATCCTTTAAAGCGTCAAACACCTACAAATCGAGAATTGATTGCACAAGGTGTCGGAAACTCTTTAGCTGGTTTAATTGGAGGTTTACCTGTTACGCAAGTTATTGTACGTTCATCTGCAAATGCAATGAGTGGCGGGCTTACAAAACTTTCTACAATTACGCACGGTGTTTTATTATTAGTGAGTGTGATCTCTATTCCAATGTTTTTAAATTTAATTCCAAATGCGGTTTTAGCTTCTATTCTATTGGTTATTGGATACAAATTAGGTAATCCGAAACAATTCTTGGATATGAAAAAATTAGGAAAAGATCAGTTAATTCCGTTCGCAGTAACAGTTATTGCAATTTTGGCAACAGATTTATTAAAAGGTATCATCATTGGTCTTATTGTTGGTGTAGTGGTTTCGTTAATCAAATCTTACAATAACTCGCACGTAATGTTGGTAAAAGAAGGAAATGTTTTCCATATGAATTTTGCTGAGGAGGTAACGTTTGTAAACCGCGGTGCAATTGTAAAAGAATTAGATGGTTTGAAACCTGGTTCTAATCTTGAATTAGATGTTAGAAAAACTCGTATTCTAGATTATGATATTATCGAATATTTAGATGAATTTAAAGTAAAAGCAAAAAATAATAATATTAATATTCGACTAATTTCCGAACGTGGAACAGTAGATAATCCTCCATCGTTTAGAGAATTCTTTGGTTACGTTTTAGTAGCTGGAGCGCATTAATCTGTAAAAAACATATAAAAATTAAAACACACACAATAAAATTAAATATAATGAAAGCACATACATCAGAAACTCAAGCAACAACAACTCCAGATAAAGCGTTAGAATTTTTAAAAGAAGGAAATGCAAGATTTGTTCAAAATTTAAAAGCGAACAGAGATTTACTTTCACAAGTGAATGACACAAGAGAGGGACAATGGCCGTTTGCGGTTGTTTTAAGCTGTATTGATAGCCGTACTTCTGCGGAACTTATTTTCGATCAAGGTTTAGGAGATATTTTTAGTGTACGAATTGCTGGTAATTTCGTTAATCAAGATATTTTAGGTTCGATGGAATTCGGAACAAATGTGGCTGGCTCTAAATTGATTGTTGTCTTAGGACACTCTAAATGTGGCGCTTTGAAAGGCGGATTAGACGCTGAAGCAATTCACAAAACTGGAATGAATAATTTGTGTCATTTGGTTGATCATTTCAATCCAATTATCGACGAAATTATAAAAGATGGTGAAGAACGTTCTTCTAAAAATGCAGATTTATTAGAAAGATTAAATCACCAAAACGTTATACAAACAATAGAAGATATTCGTAACCAAAGTACAACCTTGAATACCTTAGAAAAAGAAGGGAAAATCAAGATAATAGGTGCAAACTACTGTGTAGATTCAGGCGTTGTAACTTGGTTATAAAACAATTAATTCTTTAGATATTTTTTAGTAATGTAAAAGCCACTCTACGAGTGGCTTTTGTTATTTAATTGGCAATATCCAAAAAACTGTG
>NZ_DDBA01000008.1:698-7251 GCF_002333005.1 Empedobacter sp. UBA2044 | reverse complement strand
ACAAAATTTTGGACAGTGTCTAAATAAAAAATCTCGAGCAAATGCTCGAGATTTTTTTATTTATTCATTTGTTTCAATATACTTAATGTTTTTTTATCGACTTGATCTGCATAAAAAAACTTCAAAACATCTTTGATAATTTTTTCTTTCGGAACTATAAAGTTGAATAAAGTCAAACTTGATTTCAGTTTCATTGCATCATTTTTTCCGAAAATTAATTGCGGAATTACGCCTTTATGTTGCATTAATAATACAGATAAAACTTCTAAATAATTTCCCCAAAGTTCTTCATCTTTCACAAAAGCTCTCGCCTCTTCTTTTGAAGAAATCGAAAATTCTAATGACGAATCACTCGAACCTAATCCAACTAATTGAGGAAACATAAAAACAATCCAATTCGTTTGTTTTTTTCCTGCATGAACTTCCATTAAGATTTCATCATACACAAAACTTTGCGCATCGTGAAATCGTTTCAAATTAAATTTATCGTGAGGATCTTTTTGTTTCAGTAAATCTCCTATTTTCATATTGTAAAGTTAAAAAAATACCTCACCAAATTGATGAGGCATTTTATTTATTTTATAAGTCGATTACATTCTTTCTGGAACACCAATTCCTAATAAACGTAACGAATTCTGAATTGTATTTGCAACCCATTGAGAAAGATATAAACGGAAATTTTTCACGTTTTCATCTTCATTTTTCAAGATTGGATTGTTTTGGTAGAATGAATTAAATAATTTAACTAATTCATACACATAATTCGCAATCAAAGCAGGGCTCATTTCTGTTGCTGCTTTTTCTATCGTATCTTCGAAATCGTATAATGCACGAATAATTTCTTTTTCTGCATCATTCAATTCTATTGCATTTGCATCAAATTCTTTTGGGGATTCTTTTCTCAATAATGACTGAATACGCGCAAAAGTATATTGAATAAAAGGTCCTGTATTTCCATTAAAATCAACAGATTCTTTCGGATCGAATAAAATACGTTTCTTAGGATCTACTTTCAAAATGTAATATTTCAAAGCACCCATCGCAATTGTTTCGTACAACTCAGCTTTTTCATCATCAGACATTCCGTCTAATTTCCCTAATTCTTCAGAAATCTCTTTTGCTGTATTATAAACTTCTTGCATCAAATCATCTGCATCTACAACTGTTCCTTCACGAGATTTCATTTTTCCGTTTGGTAAATCAACCATTCCGTAAGACAAGTGATGTAAAGCATCAGCCCAAGAATAACCTAATTTTTTCAAGATTAAGAACAAAACTTTGAAGTGATAATCTTGCTCATTTCCTACAACATACGTTAATTCTTCTAACGTTGGATTATTTTTGAAACGCTCTACTGCAGTTCCTAAATCTTGTGTGATATAAACCGAAGTTCCGTCTGAACGTAAAACTAATTTTTCATCCAAACCTTCTGCAGTCAAATCAATCCAAACAGAACCATCTTCTCTTTTGTAGAAAACACCTTTGTTTAAACCATCTTCAACAATATCTTTTCCTAAAATGTAGGTATTCGATTCGTATAAATATTCGTCAAAAGCAACACCAAGACGTTTGTACGTTTTAGCGAAACCATCATACACCCAACCGTTCATTTTTTGCCAAAGCTCAATAACTTTTGGTTCATGTGCTTCCCATTGACGCAGCATTTCTTGTGCTTCTAAGAAAATTAGAGCTTCTTTTTTCGCTTCGTCTTCCGTTTTTCCTTGCGCTTCTAATTCTTTGATTTCTTGACGATAATGTTTGTCAAATTCCACATAATATTTTCCAACCAAATGGTCGCCTTTCATATTTGCAGATTCTGGTGTTTCACCATTTCCAAATTTTTCCCAAGCAATCATAGATTTACAAATGTGAATCCCACGATCATTAATAATTTGTGTTTTAATCACATTATTTCCTGCTGCTTCAATGATTTGAGAAACCGAAAATCCTAACAAATTATTACGGACATGTCCTAAATGCAAAGGTTTGTTTGTATTTGGCGATGAATATTCTACCATTACCGTTCTCGAATTTTCATCAACTTTTGTAATTCCAAAAGTTGAATTTTGAGCATTTTGAGTAAAATTTTCTAAAAATTCTACTGAACTTAAACTCATATTCAAGAAACCTTTTACAACATTAAACGCTGTAATTTTATTATTTTCAACCAAATTTTCACCGATTTTAGCACCGATTTCTTCTGGTTTACCTTTCAAAGTTCTGATTAATGGGAAAACAACCAATGTATAATCACCTTCAAACTCTTTCCTTGTAAACTGAATTTCAACAGATTCAGGGTTAATTTGATAAACGTTTTGAATCGCTTCTAAAACATTCTGCGTGATGTATTGTTTTAAACTCATTTTTATTCCTTTTTACTTAATCGAAATGCAAAAGTACGAAGTTTCAACGAATTTGAACGGATTGCACATTGAGTTTTTAAGAAGTCATCAAGAAAACTTATCTTTGCAAAATGAAAGCTACATTCGCGGATTTCGAATTAACAAAACAATTGAGTTCGGCTTTAGAAAAGTTGAATATCACAACCCCAACTCCAATTCAAGAAAAATCATTCAAACCGATTCTTTCTGGACGAGATATAATGGGAATTGCCCAAACAGGTACAGGTAAAACAATGGCTTACTTATTACCCTTGTTGAATACTTATCAATACTCTAAAACGAATCAACCAAAGATTGTTATTTTGGTTCCGACACGCGAATTAGTTGTTCAGGTTACCGATATTTTAGAGCAATTAACAGAGTTTATCAATGTTCGTGTTTTAGGAATTTATGGTGGTGTAAACATCAATACTCAAAAATTATTGGTGTATGAAGGCGTTGATATTTTGGTTGGAACACCAGGTCGTGTTTTAGATTTGGCGATAGACAATGTATTATCATTCAAAGAAATGAAGAAATTAGTGGTTGACGAATTTGACGAAATGTTGAGTTTAGGTTTTCGTCCGCAACTGATTCATTTATTTACAATGATGAGCGAAAAACGTCAAAACATTTTATTTTCTGCTACGATGACAGATCAAGTAGATGATATGTTACACGAATATTTCAAAAATCCTATTGAAATTTCCTTAGCTCGTTCAGGAACACCATTAGAAAAAATCACTCAATTGGCTATTCCAGTTGAGAATTTCAATACAAAATTGAATTTAATTGTTCATCAATTAGGAGACAAAGCAAAATTTGAGAAAGTTTTAATTTTCGCAAACAATAAAAAACATGCTGATTTAATCTTTAATCATTTAGATGAAATTTATCCAGATGAATTTGGAGTAATTCATTCTAACAAATCTCAAAATTATCGTTTGAGAACAATGGAAGCCTTTACCAGAGATGAATACCGAGGAATTATCACGACAGATATTATGGCTCGTGGTTTGGATATTCCTGATGTTACGCATGTTATCAATTTCGAAATTCCAGAAATTCCAGAACAATATATTCACCGAATTGGGCGTACAGGACGTGCGGATAAAAAAGGAGAAGCGATTTCTTATTTTTCTGAAAAGGAAATTGAACGTTTAGATGCTATTGAAGCATTGATGGATAAAGAGATTAACGAACTTCCTTTTCCTGAAGAGGACGTAAAAATAAATCCTGTAAAACGTGAATTTGAGAAAGATGTTGTAAAAATGAAACAACTTACAACTGTAAAAATTGAAGAACGTGGTGCAGCATTTCACGAGAAAAAAGATAAAAATAAAAAGGTGAATTTAGGTGGTCCTACAAAACGTAAACCACCAAAATCTAAACCTAAAAACCGTGGTCAGCAAAAACAGAAAGCGAAAGCACGTAAAAAAGGAAAATAAAATGAAAGCGACCAATTGGTCGCTTTTCTTATTTTAAAATCTGTTTGAATTTAGATTTAAATTTTGCAATTTTTGGTCCAACAACTGCCGAACAATATGGCTGATCTGGATTTTCATTGTAATAACCTTGATGATAATCTTCGGCTGGCCAAAATTTATCTAAAGGCTCTATTGTTGTAACGAATTTATCTTCATACAAAGTTCCGTTATCAAACTCTTTTAACGATTCTTCCGCTTGCTTTTTTTGTTCTTCTGATGTGTAAAAAATACTCGAACGATATTGTGTACCAACATCGTTTCCTTGTCTATTTAACTGTGTTGGATTATGTATATTCCAAAAAATTTCTAATAATTCTTTGTACGAAATCACTTCATTGTCAAAAGTAATTTCAACAACTTCCGCATGATTTGTATCTGTATCACAAACCTGACGATAAGTAGGATTTTCTACATTACCTCCTGCAAATCCAGAGATAGCTTGTTCTACTCCATTTATCGAATTAAAAATTCCTTCCACACACCAAAAACAACCAGCTCCTAAAACTGCTATTTCCTTGCTCATGTCTTCTCTATTTTTACTTATTCAATCAAAAAAAATTCTAATTTATCAGAACCATTCTTATATTTTTATACCAATTGGAAAGCGGTATCATCTTTTACATCACCAATAACAAAAGTACTGTGAGTACTACCAATTACCTTTATTGTTGTTAGTTTATTTACCATAAAATCTCTGTATTCGTCCATATTTTCGAAAGACATTTTGATAATGTAATCGTAATCACCACTTACATGATAACTCGCCTGAACTTCTTTTAAATTCACAATTTCGTTTTCGAAAATCTTGATGTTATCAGCAGAATGTTGTTGTAACTTAATATGGCTAAATACCAAAAGCTCTCTGTTAATTAATCTTCTATTTACAAGCGCAACATATTTAGAAATAATTCCTGACTTTTCTAATTTCTTGATTCTTTCATGAATTGCGGTTGACGATAAATTTAACTTATCAGATAATTCTTTATAGGTAATTTTACTGTTTTCTTGTAGATACATTAGCAGCTGTTGATCGAGAGTGTCAAATTTCATTTCAATTAATTTTTTTCTAAAGTAACAACATTATTTTGAATAATTATCTATATAGATTAAAAAAATTACTCATTTACAGAAAATATATTTATAATTTATTAAAACACACCGTTTTTTGTTCTATTCTAAAAAAGATAAAAAGTTAAACTCTATAATTTTTATATACTAATAAATGTTAAATATCTTTCATTATTCATATTATTCATTGTATATTTGAGCTCGAAAAATCGAGAGGAAAGATTTGACTGATTGCAACCTCATAAAACAATTGCTAAAACAGGACTTCAGTTTTCTCCTTCCCTCTATCATTTTAAAAAAAAGTATAGAAATGTCATATTTATTTACGTCAGAATCAGTTTCTGAGGGGCATCCAGATAAAATTGCCGATCAAATTTCTGATTCAATTCTTGACCACTTTTTAGCATTTGATGCAAAAAGTAAAGTAGCTTGTGAAACTTTAGTAACGACTGGACAAGTTGTTTTAGCAGGTGAAGTAAAATCTAATTCTTACATTGATTTACAACGTGTAGCAAGAGAAACAATTGCTGAAATTGGTTACACGAAAAGTGAATATATGTTCGATGCAAATTCTTGTGGAATTTTATCTGCAATTCACGAACAATCTCCAGATATTAACCAAGGTGTAGACAGACAATCTGACGAAGAGCAAGGTGCTGGTGACCAAGGAATGATGTTTGGTTATGCTACAAGCGAAACTGAAAACTATATGCCTTTGGCGTTAGATTTATCGCACAGATTATTGAAAGAATTAGCGCATATCCGTAAATACGAAAAAGATTTGTTACCATATTTACGTCCTGATGCTAAATCTCAAGTAACAATTGAATATGATAATGACAACAAACCTGTTCGTATCGATACTATTGTAATTTCTACTCAACATGATGACTTCGCAAACGAAGAAGCAATGAGAGATAAAATTACAAATGACTTAGTAAGTATTTTAATTCCACGTGTAAAAGCGCAATTACCTGTTCATTTACGCGATTTATTTACAGATAGTATTACTTATCATATCAATCCTACAGGGAAATTCGTTATTGGAGGACCTCACGGAGATACAGGTTTGACTGGTCGTAAAATTATTGTAGATACTTATGGTGGTAAAGGTGCTCACGGTGGTGGTGCTTTCTCAGGAAAAGATCCATCAAAAGTTGACCGTTCTGCTGCTTATGCTGCGCGTCATATTGCTAAAAACTTGGTTGCAGCTGGTGTTGCTGACGAAGTTTTAGTACAAGTTTCTTATGCAATTGGTGTTGCTGCTCCAGTTTCTTTATTAGTAAATACTTTCGGAACTCAAAAAGTTGAGTTAACTGAAGGAGAAATTTCTACAAAAGTTTCTGAAATCTTTGATATGAAGCCTTTCGCTATCGAACAAAGATTAAAATTAAGAAACCCAATTTACAAAGAAACTGCATCTTACGGACACTTAGGTAGAGAACCAAAAATAGTTTCAAAACGCTTTGAATCTGCTAATGGACAGGATGTTGTTGAAGTTGAAGTTGAATTATTCACTTGGGAAAAATTAGACTTCGTAGATCAAATTAAAACAGCTTTCGGATCATAATCTGAAATTTTAAATCATACTAAAAAATCCACTCAATATTGAGTGGA
>NZ_DDBA01000008.1:0-514 GCF_002333005.1 Empedobacter sp. UBA2044 | reverse complement strand
TCAATATTGAGTGGATTTTTTTATGATTAATTTTCACTAATCGAATTGACTAACCAATATCGTTTTCCATCTTTGTAAGAAATATTGATACTATCTCTAGAAAGCATAATCAGTTTTGTCGGTGTCCATCCCACATTTCGTAACGAATTGCTTCCTGTCATTTCCATTTGAATATTTTCTATCGGATCAATTTTTTGAGATGTGATAAAATCAAATTTATATAAATTCTTAGATTGAGAAACTTGCACTACTACACTATCTTGAACAATTCCTCCTAAAGAATCTTGAAAAATTATAAATCGTCTTTCATATTTTTCTTTATAAATAGTATTCAGACCATCATCTTCATTATTACAAGAAAATATCAGCATTAATAAAGAAGCAAAACATACAATCGTTCTCATAAAACATCATTTTATATTTAACTATTTTCAACTCAAAATATTGTACAAAAAAAAGACGCTCACAACTGAACGTCTTTTATTATTATTCCTATGTCCCGTCCTGAAATAGC
>NZ_DDBA01000062.1:0-51906 GCF_002333005.1 Empedobacter sp. UBA2044 | reverse complement strand
TTTCAGGACGGGACAATTAATTCAAAAAAAAAGAGTTCCAAAAAATATTGGAACTCTTTTTCGTTTTAAGAATATTTAAATAAATGAAGAATACATTTTATTAATTAGAAACCAACTCCTCCTGATTGCTCAGATTTGTTTTGTTGAGCTTCTGCACGATTTCGTACTTTTCCACCGAAATTATACGTAAATCCGATGTTCATTGTATGTGCTTCCCAACGGAATTTTCCTGTTGCTCTATCTGGATTATACATTTCTAAACGTCCATAAAATGTTCTGAAAATATCACTTACACGTGCACTCAAACTTGCTTTTCCTCCCATAAATGTGTAACGCGCTCCTAAATCCATACGCCACATATCGCGCATTTCTCCTTGGATAAATTTGTATTTCCCTTGATACATAAAGAAATGTTGTAAACTGATAGCTTTCGAAACTTTGAATGTATTATTCATACGAGCTGTTAAACGATTTGCATCAATCTCGACAAAGTATGGAACTTTAACCCCATTTTCTTCTTTCTCTTGTTGAACAACCATTGTGTTATGTGTATAATCTCCACTGATATTAGATGACCACCATTTTGTTGGCACAAGATTAAATGCTAATTCAAAACCATATGCATCTACTTTATCATAGTTTAGATAATTCTGAATATATGCTCCATAAACTTCTTCGTTTCGTAAAACATTTCTAAAAATATTGTCTTTAATATGTCTGTAAAACACATTCGCAGAAATAGAATTTTTACCAATTCGTTGTAAATATCCAACTTCGAAATTATCTGTATATTCTGGTCTTAATGCTGGATTTCCGATACTTGACATCATTGGTGTCGACCATTCTGGCACTGGAGATAATTGCCCAATTCCTGGGCGATCAATTCTACGGCTATAATTTAATGACACTTGTCCTTTTTCGGTAACATCATATGTTAAGAAAGCTGATGGAAAGAAATCTAATTTATCTTGTTCAATTTTTCCTTCTTCATTTACATTAACAACGAAATCTCCTTTGTCTCTAAACTGTTCTGCACGTAAGCCTAACTGCATTCCAAATTTCCCAAATTTTTGACCATAATTTACATATGCAGAAAAGAAATCTCGTGTAAAATTAAAATCTGTACTTGGATTGTATGTTTCACCTTTTACAATTATTCTTCGGTCTGTTAATAAAATATTATCGTTATCTTCTCTTCTAAATTGTAATCCAGCCTCTATTTTTCCACCATCTTTGATTTGATTCGTATAATCTAAATTAACACGAATGTTATTTGTTCTATCATCACGATCTTCATAATATTTTACTTCATCTGGATAAAAATTATGCATGTTTCGTAAATCTACACTTTTAGCTCTAGAGAAAAATGCGTCCAAAACAATGTTGTGATCTGCTTTATCAAAATCACGTTTGAAATTCAAACTATAATCTTGACTTCTCCAATCTCCATCAAAATTCGAATTATTGGGATAAAACTCTTGTGTTTTGGTATTCACCATATCCGATCCAATTAATCCATTTCCTTTTCCAAACCATTGATTTGTATAAATCGTCAAAGCTGTTTTGTCGTTGATGAACCAATCGAAACCAATTTTACCTGCTTGGCTTTCGTCATTGTTTAAAATATCTATTGCACTTTTGAAATTTGTGTCAAAATTATTTAAAGAGCCATGAAATTCACTTGGACGTTTATTGTAACTATAATTTCCGAAAAAATTGAAAGAACCTGTATTTACATTTGCTGTTAACGAATTATTGAAACGACTTTTCTTCCCTTGCTCATAACCTGTACTCAATGCAACATTGTATCCTTTTTTCTTTCCTTTTACCATCACTATATTGATGATTCCAGATTTTCCGTCCGCCTCATATTTTGCAGAAGGATTAGTAATAATTTCTACACGCTGAATTTGATTCGAAGGAATTTGCTTCAATACTTGCGATGCTGATAAAGATGAAGGCTTTCCATCAATATAAATTTTCACATTTTCATTTCCACGTAACGATAATTCTCCTGTTTGTTGATCAACATTAACTGAAGGAATATTATTCAGAACCGATGCAGCGTCTGTACCAGCAGAAACTAAATCGTTCCCCACTTCTACAACACGTTTATCTATTTCATTACGATATTGTGAAGTTTGCGCACGAACAAATGCTCCTTTCAGTTCAACTGTTTCGGCTTTTTCTGCTTGTAAAATGATGTTACCTAAATTTAACTCACCTCCTTTTACTTCTGCAGTTGTTACAGATTGTTGATAACCAAATTCAGTAATCACCAAACGATAACTTCCGTCTTCTAAATCTGGAATCTCGAATGTTCCGTCTGCATTCGCATACACTTCATCGAATAATTCTTTTGAATCTGCTTTATAAATCTGAATAGCAGCCATACCAACCGCTTCATTTTTTGCATTTTCAATCTTTCCTTTCACAGGATGTTGTTCCTGCGAGAATCCGTAAATAGAGCAAACGGAGAAAAGAATAGCTAAAGTAAATTTGTTTAATCTCATAGTTAATATTTTTTTTCAATAGTACTATGTTTTACATAATACATAATAAGAGTTGTCCGTACTTTTTCCTAATTAGACGTTTAAAAAAATGTTTTGTTACAAAATATTTAAACTTTTTTTTAATTTTTCAAGTACTATGTTTTGCATAATACGTAAACCTAATCGTTGGATGATTTTACTAATAAGACGCAACAACTTCAATAATGTTACAAGAATTTTTAATTTTTTTTAAAATTTTTTTCCTCGACTGAAAAACTTACATTTATCATTCAATTAATATTAATCAAAAAATTGCTAAAACATTGAGTTCAATTGTCATATTAGGTGCGGGAAATGTTGCGTTTCACTTAACTCGTGCATTAATCGAAAACACTTGCAATGTTCGACAAATTTTCAATAGAACATTAGAACACGCTAGAGAAATCGGAGAAGCAAATAGAATTTCGTATACCGATAAAATTTCTGAAATAGAAAAAGCAGACATTTATATTATTGCGAGTGCAGATTCTGGAATCGAAGAGTTTTCTCATTATATTCCGTATGATGATGTTTTGGTTGTACATACTTCTGGTTCGTCTCCAATGTTTGTTCTGAAAGGCGATTACCGAAAAGGCGTTTTTTATCCGTTGCAAACTTTTTCGAAAGAAAGAACAATGCGTTATGATAATATTCCGTTTTTTATCGAAGCCGAAAATCCTGAGGATTTAAAGACGTTGAATGATTTAGGAAATCGAATTTCAAACGAAGTTCACGAACTTAATTTTGCAAGTAGAATGCAAGTGCATATGACAGGTGTTTGGGCAAATAATTTTGTCAATCATTTATATTATATCGCAGGAAATATTTGTGAGCAAAACAATGTTCCGTTCGATGTTTTGTTGCCTCTTATTCAGGAAACAGCAAATAAAGTAATCGAAATGAGTCCAAAAGATGCGCAAACTGGTCCAGCAAAACGTGGAGATCAAGTGATTATTGATCGTCATTTAGAGGCCTTACAAGATGATTCGAGATTATTACAGATTTACCAAATATTGACAGATTCAATCAAACGAGTTTACGAAAAATGATAAGTTATAAAGAAAAACTAAATAACATTAAAACCGTTATTTTAGATGTAGATGGAGTTTTGACAGATGGAAATTTAATTTTATTACCAACTGGCGAAATGGTGAGAACAATGAATACGCGCGATGGTTATGCAATGCAATTAGCCATCAAACAAGGAATACGAATTGCGGTGATTACAGGCGGAAGAGATGAAGCTGTTGTGAATCGTTTAAAATATTTAGGCTTAACAGATATTTACGTGAACAAACGTGATAAAGTAGAAGCTTTTGAAGATTTACTTTTTTCTTATGGATTAGATCCTGATGAAATCGCTTATATGGGCGATGATTATCCAGATTTGGCCGTGATGAATTTAGTTGGATTATCAGCTTGTCCTAACGATGCGTGTATGGATGTGCGCAAAGCTTCGGAATATATTTCACCAGAAAACGGTGGAAAAGGTTGTGTTCGCGATTTATTAGAACAAATCTTGAAAGTTCAAAACAAATGGTATAATGCAGAAGAAGTTGCTTCTGTATAAAAGAATTTGAAATGTTATTAACAGAAAAATTAAAAGATACCAATATCATTTTGGCATCACAATCGCCAAGAAGAAAAGAACTTTTAGCTGGATTGGGATTACAATTTTCGACAATTTCACTGGATATTGACGAAACATTTGATCGCAACGAATTCAAGAAAGAACAAATCACCGAATATCTTTCCGCTAAAAAAGCCAAAGCTTATACGAATATTCAACCAAATGATTTGATTATAACATCGGATACAACTGTTTGGGTAGAAGATGAATCGTTAGAAAAAGCTTCGAATAGAGAAGAAGCTTACGAGATGATTAAAAAATTAAGCGGAAAAACACATTCTGTTTATACATCGGTTACGATTCGTTCTGTAGAGAAAGAAGTTACTTTTTCGGACGAAACACAAGTAACTTTTGCTGATTTGACAGATGAAGAAATTTATTTCTACATTGATAATTACAAACCTTTTGATAAAGCGGGTGCTTACGGTGTACAGGAATGGATTGGTTATATTGGTGTGGACAATATGAATGGAAGTTATTTCAATGTAATGGGACTTCCTACACACAAGCTATATAAAGAATTAGTAAAATTCTAAACATATCATCCAGCTTCGGCTGGATTTTTTTATTCTACAATTATCGTATTTTTGTTTTTCTAAAAAATCAATTTTATGAAGGTCGGTTTATATTTTGGATCATTCAATCCTATTCATGTCGGACATTTAATTATTGCCAATCATTTTCAACAATTCACCGATTTGGATCAGGTTTGGTTTGTGGTTTCGCCTCAAAATCCATTGAAGAAAAAAAGTTCTTTAGCAAATGAATATGATCGATTAGAAATGGTGGAACTAGCCATTAAAGATTATCCTAATCTTCGTGCGTCGAACATCGAATTTACGTTACCGAAACCTTCGTACACAATTGATACATTAATTCATCTAAACGAAAAATTTCCTGAGCATAACTTTGCACTGATTATGGGTTCTGATAATTTGGATGGAATTTCAAAATGGAAAAATACCGAGATTTTAATGCGCGATTATCAATTGTTTGTTTATCCGCGTCCTGGTTATTCGCAAGAAGAAAATTTGGATAATGTCGAAATGGTGGAAGCGCCTTTGATGGAAATTTCTTCTACATTTATCCGAAATGCAATCAAAGATGGAAAAAATATCAAACCAATGTTACCTCCAAAAGTTTGGGAATATCTTGATGGAAGTAATTTGTATGGATGAATTTAATTTGAAAATGTGAGAATTTCTAATTTAATAAAATGGTTCGGTATTGTTTTTTTACCAATTGTATTTGTATTCATTATTTTCGGTTTAATAAAAGACATTACCAAATCTGAAAATGATTTTAAATTAAATCAAGGTATAATTTCTGAAATAGGAATAACAGAAAGAATTAGTAAAGGAACTTCTCATAGAAGCATTACAACAAAAACTGATGTATTCTATGTGAAAATTAAAAATGATAACAATAAATATTCTTATTTTGACAGATTTTCAAATAATTATCAATCAATAATACATGAATTAAAAATTGGTGACTTTGTAAAAATTTATAATGAAGGAATTGATAAAAATCAAAATACAATTTCTATCATTCAGTTAGAAAAAGGCAATCAAATTTTAATTTCAAAATCTATTCATAATAAAAGAAATTATTTTATCATTATAGCTTTTTTAGCATTTCTAATCTTATATGTAATAATAATTTATCGAAAATTAAAAAATCATGACAAAACAAGCTACTATAAATAATTTAGAAGAATTAGTTCATTTATTTGATGCGTATCGTCAATTTTATGATAAGGAATCTGATGTAAAAGCAGCGGAAAAATTTCTAGAAGCCAGAATTGTAAATGACGAATCGGTTATCTTTTTAGCTTATAACAAAGACGAAAAAGCAGTTGGTTTCGTACAATTATTTCCTTCATTTTCATCTACTCGAATGAAACGTTTCTGGATTTTGAATGATTTATTTGTTTCACCAGAATTTCGCGGACAAGGTTTTTCAAGAGAATTGATAGAAGAAGCAAAAAATCTGTGTCGCAAAACAGATGCTTGTGCAATGTTGTTAGAAACAAGTGTTACGAATGATATTGGAAATTCATTATATCCAAGTGCTGGATTTCAATTGCGTGATGATGCAAATTTTTATGAATGGGAAGTTTAACCAAATTGACGTTTCAATTCGTAGATAATATCTTCTAAACCATTTAATTTTATTTCATAAACAGTGGATAAAAGAATTCCTAATTTCCCTTTCGGAAAACCACCTTTACCAACAAACCATTCCAAATAAGAAACAGGTAAATCGCACAACAATCGCCCTTCGTATTTACCGAAAGGCATTTTAGTTGTGACAATTTCTTTTAATATTTCGGGACGAAATCCTTCCATTATTTTGTTACAGTTCCTTTGTACGTTGACATTCCATCTTTGAAATTCTTGGCATTTTTGAAACCTTTTTCTTGCATTTTTTCTGTTGCTAATTTTGCTCTAACACCAGATTTGCAATAAATGAAATAATTCTTTTTTGTATCTAATTTCTGAATTTCTTCTTCGAAATTTGGATTTTTCACGTCTATATTTACCGCTCCAGGAACATGACCTTCAGCAAACTCTTTAGGTGTACGAACGTCTAACAAAACATTCTTTTTACTCTTGAAATTAATTTCATTTACATTATCTAATGTCGAAGTTATTTCTTCTATTTTCGCTTCTTTTCCTTCTAAACTTGACGAATTGCTTGCACAAGAACCTAAAAAAAGTGTTCCTGCAATCATTGCAACTCCTAAAATTTTATTTACCATTATATTGATTCATTGTATTATCTAATCCTTGAAAAATAAACGACAAAACTGCATCAGCAGCCAAATTCAATCGTTCATTCATTTTTTCATTTTCTTCTGCCGACCAATCGCCTAACACATAATCCACTTGTTTACCTTCCGAAAACTCATTTCCTACACCAAAGCGTAATCGCGCATAATTTTGTCCGCCAACTTTATTTTGAATATCCTTCAAACCATTGTGTCCACCATCGCTACCTTTTCCACGCATACGAATTGTTCCGAAAGGCAAGTTCAAATCATCTGTAATGACAAAAATATTTTCTAACGAAATATTTTCTTTTTTCATCCAAAAACGAACCGCATCTCCACTCAAATTCATGTATGTATTTGGTTTTAACAACGTAACTGGACGCGCTTTATATTTAAACTGTGCTACTTCACCAAAATTTGATGGTGAAAATTTAGCATCAACTTTTTTAGCAACTTCTTCAACAACCTTGAAACCAATATTATGACGAGTATTTTCGTATTGAGCACCAATATTACCAAGCCCAATAATCAGATATTTTTGCATGAAACAAAATTACATCTTTTTGCAATGATTAGAAATAAATATTTACCTTTGCTTTAAAGTCTACTGAATTGGTATAGATTTTGTAAATACATGAAATCGATAAAAATTTATCATGAGAAAAATAATTAGCGTTTTAATATTATTTGTCGGAATTAATGCATTTTCGCAAAAAATTCCGTCAGTGATGAAAACTGAATTTCCCGCAACAGCTTTGCAAGATAGCGTAGTTGATTTAGAAGGAAATTCGGCGACCATCGAAAAAGTTTTTTCGAACTATAAAGGAAAAATTGTCTTGTTGGATTTATGGGCAACTTGGTGTGGAGATTGTATCAAAAACATGCCAGCTTTGAAATCTTTGCACGAAAAAAATCCTGACGTAACCTTTGTTTACCTTTCAATGGACAAGAATGAGGAAGCTTGGAAAAATGGTATTAAAAAATATCAGATTGAAGGTCAACACTTTTACTTAGGAAACAACTGGAAAGGCAATTTTGGCACAGGGATTGATTTAAATTGGATACCAAGATATTTGGTTCTTGATCAAAATGGAAAAATTGCAGATTATTACAGCGTAAAAGCTGATGATCCTAAAGTTCAAGAAACAATTGATCGTTTAAGAAATAAATAGTTTATAGTTTACCAACCAAATGGTGATTGAAATTAAAAAATCAATCACCATTTTCTTTTATTAATCATTAGAAATCAATATCTTTCATAGAATAAAAATAAATATTCTATAATTTTTTATAGATCATTTTTTGTATCAAACTTTTAGTTATTATTGCATTGATTTTAATACCCTTTTTATTTATATGAAAATATGCTTCGTAATGTATCCTTGGGACAAGGTTGAACCAGGAAAAGACACCACTATGCGAATTATTAAAGAATGCGTAGATCGTGGATTTGAAGTATCCTATTTAACAAAAAAAGATATCTCTATTGCCAAAGGCAAAGTTGTAGGAAACTGCAAAAAGATGATAACTACAGAAACAAATGATTGTGTTGAATTTTATCACACCATGAAATTTGAAAGTAGTATAAAAGATTTGACCGAATTTGACATAATTTTTATGAGAGCCGATCCACCAATTGATCCGCTTTTGTTGAATATGTTAGAATTAATCGAAGATAAAGTTTTCTTCGTGAATAAAATTTCGGGATTACGTAAAGCAAATAATAAAATATACGCCGCTTCTTTTGATGATGGTCTAGAAACAATTGTTCCTCAAACACTTATTACAAAAGATATTGATTTGATAAAATCGTTTGTAGAAGAAAATAATTTCGAGAAATTTATCATCAAACCTTTAGACGGAATGGGTGGTAAAGGTGTTATACTTTTCGAACGAAAAAATATTGGTAACTTAAGCTCGATTTGCGATTTTTATATCAATCATACCGGATATTCTCAGCCTATTATTTGTCAAAATTATATAGAAGGTGCAGAAAAAGGTGATGTTCGCGCTATTGTGATTAATGGTGAACCGATTGGTGCAATTATGCGTGTTCCTGCAGAAGGTGACCACCGTTCTAATATTTCGGCTGGTGGTTCTGCGATTAGACACGAAATGAGTGAACATGAGTTAGATTTATGCCGTAAAATAGGAAAACAATTAAATGAAGATGGAATTTATTTTTGCGGAATTGATTTGATTAACGGAAAAATGGTTGAGCTAAATGTCGTAAGTCCTGGAGGAATTGTTCCTCACAATAATGTAAACAATAACAACGAAATTCAGAAACAAATCGTATCGATGTTATTGGAGAAATATAAAGAATTTAAAGCATGAAATCCATAAGTATACAGCAAATTTTAGATAATATTGAGAACGAAATTGTATTTGAAGCTTATGCAGAAGACGAATCATTCAAAATAAAAATTGACGAATACATTCCTTACGTTTGTGCAGCTATTCACGATGGTGGACAAATGCGTGACGATATTCGCGAAAAATGTTTATTGAGTAATTATGAGCGTTGGTATGAAGAAGATCCACATACTGCTGAGTTTGTTGAGACTTTTCCAATCTTAATTCAAGGTTGCGATTCTCGATTTGAATACGATTTGAACCGTGGTCCAGAAACTGCTGTGTACGAAGAAGCTTGGGGAAAACAGGTTTGGAAAGAACCTTTGTCGGTTTCTCAAAAACAAAAAAGTATTGCAAAACATCACGCCTTTTATGAAGTTTTAGAAGCTTTAATCAACAAGCTTGAAACTAAATTTAAGTCATGTTTGGTTTATGATATTCATTCGTACAATTGGAAACGTTGGGATCGTCCGGTTCCTGTCTTCAACATTGGTGCGGAGCGAATTGACAACGAACTTTACGGAAACTATGTAGAAAGTTGGCGCGATGAATTGGCGAATATTGAGTTAGAAAATATTCACAATTATTCAGCGATTAACGATGTATTTTATGGACGCGGTTATTTGTTAGAATTTGTTACAAATCGATTCAAAAATACGTTGGTTTTAGCGACAGAAGTTTCAAAAATTTATTGTGATGAATTAACAGGAGAATCTTTTCCAGAAATTATTAACCAAATTAAAGAAGGTTTTAAATCAGCGATTCTTAACCACGCTTATGAGTTTGTAAAAACGGAAACAACGTACAAAGTAGGTTCTAAGCAAGTAAATATTTTGCACAATGAATTAGAATCTGACTTGGTTAAAATTGATAAACAATTGTGCCAATTGGTTCAGAATTTTGAATTGTTAAGTGTTATCAATCCGATCAATTTAGAATTTGAAAAGAAGAAATTTTTAGCTTCAAAATATACATACGAACCACAATTTAAATACAATCCGCTTAACATTGATCCATTCGAATTTAAACGAAAATTATCGAATATTAAAGTCGAAAAAATCAATGATATTAGTATTCAAAATATGTATGTTAACACGATTAACGCTTATTTTGATAAGGTCGATTTATTAGCCAATCTTGGTACGGATAAATTTTTATACAATTCGTTGCGTTACTTTGGCGAACCATCCAAAAAAGATATCGAAAACGCGAACTTTATCCTTTATTGTCCTGAATTTAGAATGGATAAACAAGGAAATTATACAGAGGAAGAAGTGGTTAATCTTTTTAGAAATGCTACGAATGATTATGGTTTCAAATTTGACATCGAAGTTTCGGATGATATCGCATCAAAAGCACTTGTAATCAATAGCAAGAGAAAAGTTGTGATTAAACGTGGCGTTAAGTTTGACAAACGTTTTACAAATGGTTTAATTGAGCACGAAATTGGAGTTCACATGGTGACAACCATGAATGCGTTGGATCAACCATTAAAAATCTTTAGTATTGGTTTACCTGTAAATACATTAACGCAAGAAGGTTTAGCGATTTTAAGTGAATATTATTCTGATTCTATTAATCATAGCCGACTAAGAGAACTTGGTTTACGCGTTATGGCAGTTCATATGTTGACAAATGGAAAATCATTCAACGAAACATTTATGACCTTGATGGAAGAATACAAAATGCAACCAGAAGATGCATTTTATCTGACAACTCGCGTTTATCGTGGTGGTGGTTTTACAAAAGATGCACTTTACTTGAAAGGTTTGAAAACAATTTTGAATTATGTCGATCAAGGACGTTCTTTGGATAATTTATTGATTGGAAAAACTTCAGTTGAATACATTGATACAATTGACGAATTAGTTGAACGTAAAATGATTAATAAACCAAAATATCATACCAAAATTTTCAAAAAACATCTTGAAAATCCAGAAATCAACCCTATTTTACAATATATTTTTAACGGAATAAAAGATTAAAAAATAAAAACCCACTCAAATTTGAGTGGGTTTTGTGATTAATTCTCTTTCTCAATTCTTTTATCAAAATAGAATAATACAATTCCTAATGCAATAATACCTAAACCAAATAAACTTTCTTTTGGTTTTTGCATCAAAACGAAATAACAGATATATAAACTAAATGCTAAAAATATAGCAGGCAAGATATAAAAGAATTTACTTTTGATAATAGTTAATTGATCTTGTTTGATAAAGAAAGCTGTACAAACTGCTAATGTTGCTAATATTTGTAAAACAAACGATGTATAGGTAAAAATCACTTCAAAATCTCCTGAAAAAATTAGCAAAATACTAATTGCTGTATGCACCCAAATTGCACGAACTGGAATTCTATTTTTGTTCTCTTTCGCCATAAAATTCCACAATTTATTTTCGCGCGCTGTGGCTTGCGTCAAACGAGAACCAATCCACAAATAACCGCTAATCGTCGCAATTAATTGTAAAGCAATAAAGCAACTCACCCATTTTACATTATTTCCAAGCAGATTACCGAACGAAATATTTGCAACATTTTCTTGTCCAGCCAAAGTTCCTGCTGATGCATGTTTCAAGAAAACATAATTTAGCAAAACATAAGAAATCGTGACAAAAATAACGCCTATAAATAGTGCTTTTGGTAAGTTTTGTTTTGGTTGCTCAATTTCTTCTACGATGTATGAAGCCGAATTCCAACCTGTATAAGCAAAAGTAACATAAACCAAAGACGTCGCAAATGCAGGAAGTAACAATTCATTTTTCCAAGTCGAATCAAAAACTACCGCATTTGGCTCAACTGCTGGAGCAAAATAAAAACCTAAAACAATTAAAACAACAATAAATACAACTTTTAGAATAGTAAAAATATTCTGAAATTTACTACTCAAATTTAGACTGAATGATTGAAAAACGGCAACAATCAAAATCATGGCTATTGCAAATTCTTTTCCTAAATCAAACCCGAAAACATTCAAGTATTTTCCCATTGCCAAAGCCGCTAAAGAAATCGGCGCTGAGAAACCAACGAATAAAGAAATCCAACTTGATAAATAACCAAAAACGGGATGAAATGTCCGAGATAAATAAATATAATCTCCTCCTGATTGTTTAAATTTTGAAGCTAATTCCGAATAAATAAATGCGCCAATCAACGCTAACAATCCTCCTATTGACCACAATAATAAGATAGAAGTTGTATTTTTTAAATCAGAAATTTGATAACCCAAACTGGTAAAAACACCTGTTCCGATCATATTCGAAATCACTAAAGCTGCTGCGGTTTTCCAACCAATTTTTGAATGTGCCATACACAAAAAAGTGCCAATTGAATGTTTGAATTTACATTAAAATTGACACTTTGAATATTTTATTATTGATTAAAATTTAAAACTTGCACGTGCAAAATAATACGCTCCTGTCATCCCCATTTGAACTGGCGCATACGGAAAAATTCCATAATAAGAATTCTCATAAACTTGCTTGTCTGGGAAAACATCAAACAAATTATTTGCACCAATTGTAAAGTTGAAATTCTTTGTAATATCATAACCAATCGAAGCATCCGTCACCGCTTTTCCCGTATGTTCTTGGATACTTCCCCAAGGATATCCATCTTTTGTCACTTTTCCGAAATACGTGTTACGCACCATAAAATTGAATCCAGAAATTGCATAATTCAATCCTAAAGTTGCTTTTGTTTTTGGACTTAATGATTCGATAATATTGACTTGATCAGGACCAAAAAATTCTTCCGTTGGAATTGTTAAAGCTGTTGGAAAATGATAACCGACAATTTTTGTTTCGTTGATATTTCCTGATAAACTTGCATTCAATTTTCCTCGACCTAAACGAGTATCATAGGAAATTACTAAATCCAAACCTTTGGTTTCTGTATCAATTGCATTCGTAAAAATACGCGCTGTCGCTACATTATATTTTTCTAAAGCAGGATCTGTGATATCAGAAGTTAAGACAATTCGGTCATCAACTTTTATAAAATATCCATCCAATGTGATAAATAATTTTGAAGTCGGACGAAATGTTAAACCTAAACTTGCATTGATTGATTTTTCTTCTTTTAATTTATCCAAACCAATTTCTTTCGACAATTCAGACTCATTTCGAATAATTCCTTTTGTTACCAAAACTTGATCACCATTATCATTCAAGAATAAATCGGTATACGAATTACTGAAATATTTTTGTTGTAAAGAAGGTGCTCTAAATCCTGTCGAAATCGCTCCACGAACCGAATATCCTTTTGCGTATTCATATCGCATCGCTAATTTTCCGTTGATTGTACTTCCAAAATCTGAGTAATTTTCAAATCGTCCAGCTAAATCAGCCGTAAAATCTCCAAATTTCAATTCTCCATCTACATAAGCCGCAACTGAGTGACGATCACCTTTTACAACATTCAATGGAGAAAACCCTACAAAAGATTCAGATCCAGAACCTGAATAAGACGCTTCATCTCCAGCTTCAATTTTATATTGTTCAAAACGATATTCTCCTCCAAACGCTAAACTAACATTTTGATTGATTCGTTTCGAAAAATCTAAATTGACTGTATTTTGTAAAAATTGATGTTTCCCAGCGTAAAAATCGGTTGGAGAATTTAAGCCTAATGATTGATTAATTGAATTTTCTAAATCATACTTGAATGAATTTAATCCAAAAGTATTGCTCAAGTCAACTTTCCATCCATCATATGAATAACGTAATCCTGTAGAATTTGAATAATCATTTACATTAGATTTTAACGTTGCTTGAAAACCATTTGGATAAATTTTTAACGCATCTTCAGACAATTCACTTGGCAATCTTCTAAAACCAAATCCATTACCTTGGCGCAACGAAACTCCTCCAAATGAATAAAAATCTAATCGATCATTAATCGCCGTTTCAGCATTTACAAAAAATTGTTGATTCTTGATTGCCGCATCTCCAATTTGAAATCTAAAATCTTTTCTCGAAAGCCCTAAAGCAGCAATTTTAGCGTCATCCACAGCTCTTGCTACATCTGGATCATCTGCAAAATCGTACGCGAAATTATCTCCAAAAATATCTAAATTATGATCTTTCGAGCGATTTGTTTTTTTACGTTCACTTACAACAGCCGAAAAAACAATCGAACCCGATTGTCCTAGTTTCGTTCCATAACTTCCGTTAAAATTGTACGTTTCTCCATCATTTCGAGAAGTCTGACCATACGTCAAAGACGCGTCACCACCTGGTTTAGATTTCAAAACAATATTTACAACTCCCGCAATTGCATCAGAACCATATTGCGCAGCCGCACCATCACGTAAAACTTCAATTTTATCAATTGCTGAAATCGGAATTGCGCCTAAATCTGTTCCTACAGAACCATTTCCAACTGTATTTTGGTAATTCACCAACGAAGTTGTGTGACGTCGTTTTCCATTAATCAAAACCAAAACCTGATCTGGTCCCATTCCACGCAATGTCACAGGATCGATATGCTCCGTTCCATCGGCAGATGATTGACGAACAGAATTAAAAGAAGGAATAACCACATTCAAAATATCATTCACACTCAATTGAGGAGAAGACGTTTTCAATTTCTCAACATCGATAATATCGACAGGAACTGACGAATTAACCACCGTTCTTTCTGATGTACGACCACCGATTAAAATAACTTCGTTAAGATTTGTTTCCTCCTTTTCAACTTCTTGAGCAAAAAGTGTAGATGCGCAAATAAATGCGAATGAAGCAAGTAAAAATTTGTTTCTTTTCATTTTTAATTATCATAAAACTTTCAAGAAACCAACAGATAAAAGTGAAATACTTTTACTCATCTTTCCCTCTAATAGGTTGGATTTAGCACCTTAGATTATAAGTCATCTGGTTGCTAAGGTTTCACAGGGCCAATCCCTCCACCTTTCTTGATAAGTTATGCAAAGGTAATGTTAAAAAATGAAAACGCAAACAATACTCTATCAATTTCATAGAGTTATTGAATTAACAACGAAATATCCAATTCTTGGCTTTCGTCTAAATTCATCATCGCATTGATTCGTTTGAATGATTTAAAATTAACTAAATCTGAAACTTTTATATTTTTCTGAATGATTTCGCCTGATTGTAACAAAGCTTCTCGCATTGTCCCTTTCAACAGAAAAGTTCGTGGCGTGATCCATTGAGAACCGTCAAAAAAAACAATATTCGAATAAATACAATCTGTAATATAATTTGATTTTACCAAGACCAAATCATCTGTTTTTGACTCTTTTAAATATTCATCAAAAAACCAACGATCTAAATATTTGTAGGAATAATCAATTTTATTTTCGATCTCAAAAAGTTGAATACTTTCAATGGGTTTGATTTGATACGATTGAAATTCTACCGATTGAATTTCACGATCATAAACAATTCTAACTTTATATTTTTCGTCCGTTAAATCTGTAGGAAACTTAATAATTTCGTCCAATAAAATCGGATTGATTTCAGTAAAATTATCATTTCTTGTTCGATCAAATCTCGCTTGATGAAATTCTAAATTTCGAAGTTGTTTGTTTACACAACAAATCGATTCAATAAATTGGAACATACACTTTTTGTATTAATTCTTCGTACTCTGCTTTTGCCTTACTTTTTGCTGTTATTCCTCCTCCACTCTTGAAAAATAATTCACCTTGATTATTTTCGATGAAACGAATCATCACAGCACTATCAAGATTTTCGCCATCAAAAACACCAAAAACTCCTGTATAAAAATTTCGATGATACTTCTCGGCTTCTAAAATAATTTCAACGGTTTTCTTTTTGGGCGCACCGCAAATAGAACCAGCAGGTAAAAGTTGATCGAAAATCGTTCCTAAATTTTGATAATAATCATCATTCAAATCGCCTTTTATCTCAGAACTCACTTGCAAAAGTGTTGCATCATTTGTCTTCACCTCATCCATGTAGCGATAATTTATCACCTCAACATTTTCGGAAACAAGACTCAAATCATTTCTGATTAAATCGACAATTGTTGCATGTTCGGCAGCTTCTTTTTCATCATTCAAAATAAGTTGCTTCGCATTTAGAATCGAGGCATCAATGGTTCCTTTCATTGGATTTGAAAAGATTTTTTGATCTTCAATTTTCACAAAACGTTCGGGAGAAAAACAAACAAATTCGTTTTTATATTTCAGTTTATATTTTGCTTCAGAAAACTGAAAAATTTCGTGTAAAGTCAAATCAGTTTCAATTTTTGTTGGAAGCGTTAAATTCGTTAAATATGAATTTCCAAACAAAAGATTATCGTGAACATAATTGAATTTTGGCAAATATTCGTCGAAAGAAATCGGGAATTTATTGAATTTAAAATCTTTCTGAAAAGATTCTTTTTTTGTTGAATCTACTTCAAATTTTATCTCATCAGGTAATTCATTTAACGGAACTACTTCTCCATTTTCTTTCAAAAAATCGATCATAAAAAAAAAGGGAACTTTTGCAGCTCCCAATTCATTCATTTTCGTAAAAATCGAATGCTTTGCTAACATTCGATAAAATTAATATTATTCTTGGTTTGTACCAAGTAGATCAATTTCTGTTTTTTCATCATCTGTCAAAATCATATCTTTTAACATAAAATAAACCATCATATAGCCAATTGGATAAGTTGCTAACGCACCTACATAACAAGCAATAGCTCCTATTGAAGCAACCAGACTAACAACAATAGCTATTAGAACCATCCACCAAAAATTCTTTTTTACGATTGCATAAGAAGTTTTCATTGCGTCAATAGCGCTCATATTTCCATAATGAATAAGATACGGAGCCAGATAAATACACGCTTGTAAGAACAATAAAAATACTGTCGCCACTAAGATGTATAACATACCAAAAAGCGATGAACCAATCATTAATGCTGGGTTTACATTTTCGGGATCATTAAACATAAGTGGTAAAAAAGAAAAAATAATGTATGGTAACATTACAACTATTGCGACTCCCATTACGATAAGTGTTAAAAGGAAATAGCTTCCTATATTTTTGAAACCTCCAAAAAAGTCACCTAGCTCTAACGACATTTTGTTTTCGGCACGTTCTGCACCAATCATAAATCCCATTATAAGTGGATACATCACAAAAAGCAATCCGATTATAGTGAAGGAAGTAAACATATAAATAATAGCTGCAACAAGAGCATAAATAACAAATGGCTGCCAATTATTTTGAAAAAGTTCTAATGATTGATTGAAATATTTCCCGATATCAAATTGGAATTTATTGTTTTTGTAATATTCAATTTTGTTGTAGTCTAATGTTTTCATCTTAACGTTGGTTTAATTGAAATTAATGTAAATTTGCTTGATTAGTAGAATAAAATTAATAATTGGTACAACATGAATGCAAACGATTTATTATCAATCATAAAAAATAGACGCTCTATATTTCCTCCGCAATACAATCAAGAAGAAATTACGCGCGAAGAATTGAATCAAATTTTTGATGCAGCAAATTGGGCGCCATCTCATAAAAAAACAGAACCTTGGCGTTTTGTCGTTTTAGAAGGGCCTGCAAAAGACCGTTTCCGCGAATACGTAAAGCGTGTTTATGTGCAAGGAACGCCAACAGATCAATTGAGCGACAGAAAAATAAATGCATTAATTGAGAAATGTGATAAGTCGAATAAAATTGTATTAATCAATTTTATCAACACAGAAAAAAATCCTGAATGGGAAGAATTAGCTGCTACTTCTATGGCAGTTCAGAATATGTGGTTAATGGCAAGTGCGCTAAAGATTGGTGCATATTGGTCTTCTCCAGCAAATATTATCGCCAATGTTGATGAGTTTACAACTATGGAAGAAGGTGAAAAATGTGTTGGTGTTTTCTATATGGGAAAATTTGATGGAGAAATCCCAGAAGCTATTCGTCAACCAATCGAAGATAAAGTGAGATTTTTAGAATATTAAAAATCTTCTGAAAATAATTTGAGAAAGACTACTATTTTTTAGTGGTCTTTTTTATTAAATAGAAAATCAACTCTTTATGATTTTTGTATATTTGAATAAATACTTTAATATGAAATACATGAAATCGATTTTTAACTACTTATTAGTTGTAATCTCTATTAGTTTTTTTACATCTTGCAAAAACTCTAATCTGCCTGTTTACAACGATCCAATCCCGAAACACGAAACATTTACAATTGATTCTAAAATTCTAAATGAAAAACGAGTTATTAATGTTTGGGTTCCAATAGAATATTCGACTTCTCAGGATTCGTTATCCGTTTTGTATATGCCTGATGGCGGAACAAAAGAAGATTTTCCACATATTGCAAACACATTAGATAGTTTGATTACTTCGAAAAAAATAAAACCAGTTATTTTGGTTGGAATAGAAAATATACAACGTCGCAAAGATTTGAGTCCACCAACTGAAAATGAAGAAGATAAAAAAATAGCCGATGTTGTGGGAGGTTCTAATGAATTTAGAAGCTTTGTCAAGGATGAGTTATTTCCTGAAATCACGAAAAAGTATCGCACTAAAAATAATAAAGGAATTATTGGCGAATCGTTGGCTGGATTATTTATTATGGAAACGTTCCTGAAACAACCCGAAATGTTTGATTATTATATCGCAATTGATCCTTCACTTTGGTGGAACGATCACAAAATGCTATTAAATGCAAAAAATGATTTAGCTAAATTTCCTTTAACTCCAAAAAAGTTATGGTTTGCAGGATCTGAAGCAAGTGATATTTTGCCTTATACAGATGATTTGAAGAATATTTTAACACAAGAAAAACTTCCAAACCTAAAATGGAATTATTCTCCAGAACCGAAAGAAGAACATGCTACAATTTACAGAGCAACTAAAGAAAAAGCACTGATTTGGAGTATTGGTAAATAAAATTTATCTGATAAACAAAAAACCCTCACTTCAAATGAAGTGAGGGTTTTTTATGCGATTCGTTTTCCTAAAATAGTTAAACTTCTTTCTATTCCGTCTAAAATTGCAATATTGGGATAATTTCCCCAATCTTCGAAACCAAAATGTTTGAATAGTTTTAAACTTGGTTCATTATGCGAAAAAATAAAACCTAAAATCGTTTTAATTCCAAATTCTGCTGCTTTCGTAATGCTATATTCCAACACTTGTTTTCCTAAACCTTTTCCACGTTGCATAGCATCTAAATAAATGCTAATTTCTACAGTTGCATCATAAGCTGGTCTTCCATAAAAAGATTGAAAACTTACCCAACCTACAATGTCTTTCAATTCATTTTCTACAACCCAAAGTGGTCTTTTTTCAGGTGAATGTTCTTCGAACCATTTTGCTTTACTTTCAACTGAAACTGGTTCTGTATCGGCAGTTACTAATCGCGAAGCTATTGTAGAATTATAAATTTCTGTTATTTTTTCTAAATCGCTTCGTTTAGCATCTCTGTATGTTAACATCTAAATTTTTAAATTTTATTCTCTTTTTGATTTTAAAAAGGAATATTCTTTTTCATCGCCATCATATAGCCCAAATGCATTGCTTCGTGAATATTGTTGTACAAAATTGCATCTTCAATCGATTCTAACGTCATACCAAAACTTGTTTTATATGATCGATAATACGATAGTTTTTCCGAACGATAATCCTTGAACATCTGCATTGGTGTACTTTCCAACATTTCCTTCAATTCTGTCACATCTTCTTCCGTTACTTCCGTATTTCCGATTGTTCCTTTTTTATACTTCTGAATAAACTGAATATCGACCAACATCCTATTATCGGTTAAATAATAATGGATCAATTGCTGTGTTGCCAAAACGTGAGCCGCATTCCAAAACAAATTGTTTTTATAGCCAACAGGTATATAAAGTAGTTGTTTCAGAGAGTGTTGTTCAAGCTCATCAATAATCTGTTTTCTTATATTCGTCAGATAAATAATATGCTCTTCCATAGTCAGATTTAAAGTTTAAATATACATCAAATTAAGTCTATTTATCAAATTATAAAGCAAAACAATTAAAATCACGTTTTTAGATTATTTAAAGTCTTTGATTCTTCGTAATTTTGTCTCATTAAAATTAAAAGATGGCTTACACAAGAGATCAAATATATCAAGTATTAGAAGAATTAGGTATTCGCAATTGGATGCGTAACGCTCAAGTGATGGGAAATGATATTATATTGGATATTGTTTCTCCTTCGCCTGCAATGCACGAACGCAAGCGTTTGGAAATTGCGTTGAAAAATGCATTTAAAGAAAATTTACCTGAGTCAAATCTTAAACTTAACATTTCTGTTGAAGTTGAAGAAAAAAATCCGAACGAAATCAAAGGTTCTGAATTGCCAGGTGTTAAAAATATTATCGCTGTAGCATCAGGTAAAGGTGGTGTTGGTAAATCTACTGTTTCATCAAACTTAGCAATAAGTTTAGCAAACATGGGATTCAAGGTAGGTTTATTAGATGCTGATATCTACGGACCTTCTATGCCAATTATGTTCGATTGTCAAGATGCTCGTCCATATTCTGTAGAAGTTAATGGAAAAACGAAAATAAAACCAGTAGAAGCTTACGGAATTAAATTATTATCAATTGGATTCTTTGCTGATACAGATCAAGCAATTGTTTGGAGAGGACCGATGGCTGCAAAAGCATTGAATCAAATGATTCGTGATGCACATTGGGGAGAATTAGATTTCTTATTAATCGACTTACCTCCAGGAACAGGTGACATTCATTTATCTATCGTTCAACAAGTTCCAATTACAGGAGCTGTTGTAGTTTCTACGCCTCAAAATATTGCATTAGCAGATGCAAAAAAAGGAGTTGGAATGTTCCAAATGGAAGCGATTAATGTTCCAGTTTTAGGAATTGTAGAAAATATGGCGTATTTTACACCAGAAGAATTACCTAACAACAAATATTATATCTTTGGACAAAATGGTGCAAAGAACTTAGCAGAACAAATTGGTGTTCCTTTCTTAGGCGAAATTCCAATTGTACAATCTATTCGCGAAGCTGCTGACGTTGGTCGTCCAGCTGCAATGCAAGAAGATACTGTTGTAGCTAATGTTTACAAAGAAATTGCACGTAACGCAGTACAAAGTTTAGTAGAACGTAACAATACTTTGCCTCCAACAGAAGCCGTTCGTATTACAACGATGGCAGGTTGTTCGGCAAAAAATTAAAAAAAGTAAAAGATCATGACTCCAGAAGAAAAATATTCAGAAGTTGAAAAGGCCTTAACTGAAATTAGACCATTCTTAAATTCAGATGGAGGCGATATCGAATTAGTATCTGTAGAAGATAATATTGTAAAAGTTCGCCTTACAGGTGCATGTATAGCATGTTCTGTCAACCAAATGACCTTAAAGTCTGGTGTTGAAATGACCATCAAAAAATATGTTCCAGAAATAGTTTCGGTTATCAATGTTTCAGATTTTGAAACTTCAACTGAAGCAGATCAAATATCTTCCTTAAAAGAAGAAAATTAGAATATCATTAGATTCTCATAAATTAAAACGCCTTTATATCAATTTATAAAGGCGTTTTATTATTTTTGGCAAACAATTTGAATCTTAACCTCAAAACCAAAAATTCAAAATGAAAAAATATATTTTATTTTTTACTTTTATTGTCCTTTCATTTGCATTGCCTTTAAATGCTCAAAACAACTACAAAGTTGGCGAAAATCTAAAATTTAGAGTTCATTATTCTGGATTGAATGCAGGTTTTGCTTCCATTGATGTAAGAGAAGCTACATTGAATGGAAAAAGCCATTATCACATCATAGGAAAAGGAACTTCAACAGGTGCTGTGCGTGCTTTTTTTAAGGTAGATGATAATTACGAATCGTATATTGACAAAACAGATTTGAAACCTACAAAATTTGTTCGAAATATTGTAGAAGGAAGTTACAAACGTCATCAAATCTATTATTTTGATCATGCCAATAGAAAAGCAAAAGTTGAAAATAAACGAGATGGAAAAGTTACAACAGAAACGATTCCTTACGATGCGCAAGATTTACTTTCTGCTTTTTATAGCTTACGTAATGCCAATCATACCACTCTTAAAACAGGAGATTATTTGAACGAAAATATTTTTCTTGGTGATGAAACGCTTAAATTTCGATTGAAAGTTTTGGGACGTGAAACCCTAAAAACAAAATTCGGAAAAATTGCAGCAATCAAAATTCGTCCGTATGTACAATCTGGTCGTGTTTTCAAAGAATCAGAATCGGTTACAATGTGGATTTCTGACGATGATAACTTAGTTCCGCTAAAAATAAAAGCGGGTTTATTAGTTGGATCGTTAAATGCAGATCTAAATGAATATAAAAATTTAAAATATCCTATTACTTTTACGAAGTAAATTGAAAAAGCGAAGTTCGAAATCCGAATTTCGCTTTTTTTTATTTCTCCAAATATTCCAAAAAAACATCACTCGGAATTTCCATTGCACCCAAACTCGCTAAATGTTCGGTATAAACTTGACAATCGATCAATTTATATTTCTTGTGGTATTTTGCAACAAATTGTATAAAACCAGCTTTGGAAGCATTGCTCACTTTCGCAAACATACTTTCTCCACAAAAAACATCGCCCATATCAATTCCATAAAAACCACCAACCAATTCGTCGTTTTGCCAAACTTCAATACTTTTAGCGATTCCCATTTCATGTAACGTACAATATGCTTCGATCATATCATTTGTAATCCACGTTCCGTCCTGATCTTTTCTATACGCTTGCGAACAATTTGTAATCACTTCTCGAAACGCTTTATTTTCTGAATACGTAAATATTTGATCTCGAAAAACTTTCTTCATCGATTTCGAAACATGTAAATTTTCTGGAAATAAAACAAATCGATCTTGTGGAAACCACCAAATAATTGGATCTTCTTCATTAAACCAAGGAAAAATTCCTTTCTGATAAGCCAAAATTAGGCGTTCTGGCGAAAGATCTCCTCCAACAGCTATAATTCCCTCGCTATTCACTTCATCGTAATCAGGAAAGATTAAATCAGAACTTAACCAATACATATCGTTTTGTGTATAATTTATATAAAATTAAAAAAACGTGTCCAATAAAGAACACGTTTAGTATTAATTGATGTTTTTTTACTTAGAATGGTAAATCATCATCATCTCCATTAGAAAAAGTATCAACTGGAGGCGCTGGTGCAAAATTATCGTAACCTTGAGGTGCTTGTGCAGCTGCATTCGCCATATTCTCAATTCTCCACGCTTGGATTGTATTAAAATATCTTGCTACTCCTTCTGGATTAATCCACTCACGACCACGAATATTGATAGAAACTTTCACTTCATCACCAGGTTTGTAAGCATTCAACACATCAGTCTTATCTTGTGTAAGCTCAATTAAAATATCTTGTGGATATTGTTCTTGCGTTGTAACAACAAATTCTCTTTTCTTGAAACTTGCAGTAATATTTTGAGTTTCAAATACTTTCTTAATTCTTCCTGTAATTTCCATTTTTGTAAAAGCTTTGTACAAATTTAGAATGTAAAAAAAGATTAAAAAAATTTTATTTCGAAATTTTGTTAGAAAGAAAACTTGTGTATATTTGCAATCCAAATCGGTGAGATTTAGCGGGCGTGGTGGAATTGGTAGACACGCTAGACTTAGGATCTAGTGCCGCAAGGTGTGGGAGTTCGAGTCTCCCCGCCCGTACAACAGCAAAGACTTTGAAAAATATTTCAAAGTCTTTTTTTTATGACTTATTACTTTATAATATTTTTTATAAATTTAGATAATTATTTGGTTACAAGTTGTTTGGTATGTATTCGAAAAGAAAAAGAAATTTGAAATCTGGAGGGAGAACTATCCCCATTTTTGAATTTATAGTGGTTGTAATTATCATCATTATTTTGATTTACTTCGCAGTTTTCTAAGGAAATTATTCTTCATTTTTTTAAACATTAATTTATAATTATTTAGAAGAAAAATAGAATCAAATCAAAGAATCTGTTAAGCAAAAATTTGGAGATTAGTTTGATGATGATGCTGAAGATAATGCGAAAAATTATCAGCCACAACCTTAATTGATATAGAAAATGGTTAGAATTTAGATTCTAACCATTTTTTTATGCTTCTATATCTTTATAAAATGTTTTTCTACGTTTATGGATAACCGGATCAAAGTTTTTCCATAATTGTTGCACTTTTGTATTCTCCTCTAGCAAAGGATTGGTCTCTAAAGTTTTAATTCCTCTCGCTATAAATCGATCATAAAGCTCTTTAAAAATCAAGGCGTTAACACCTTTATTTTGATAATGAGGATGAATTCCAATCAAATAAAATTCGACATGATCGTTCTTTTTTTGCGCTTGCATCAAATGCCACCAACCAAATGGGAACAATTTTCCTTTCGTTTTCTGGAAAGCTTTTGAAAATGAAGGCATCGTAATCGCAAAAGCAATCATTTTGTTGTTTTTATCTTTTACACATGAAATAAAATCGGGATGAAGAAATTTTAGATATTTCTTTTTGTAATGCTCAACCTGAAATTTTTCTATCGGAACAAAACTTTGCAATTCTGCATACGTCACATTCAACAAATCGAACATCTCATCTACGTAAGGTAACATTTCGTCAATTGTATCAAATTTATACGTATCTATTTCGTAACGTTTTTTGAGCATTTCACACAATTTATCCATTTGCTTTACCTTGCCCAAATTGGCAATATCAATAGAATATTCTAACCACTCGGCTTTTGGTTGATAACCTAATTCTTGCAAATATATTGGATAATATTCGTAATTATATAAACCGATCAAAGTGGCAACTTTATCAAATCCTTCTGTTAATAATCCAGCTTTATCCATATTCGAAAATCCCATCGGACCTTCTATATAACTCAGTTTATTATTTTTAGCAATGTTTTCAACAGTTGTTAATAAAGCTTTTAAAATGTTGATATCATCTTTAAAAACTAACCAACCAAACCGAATTTTAGTCTTTCCAAGTTCTTTTACTTCGGTCCAATTAATAATCGAAACAATTCGTCCAACGACTTCTTTTCCTTTGTAAGCTAAAAAATAGTTAGCTTCAACCGTCTCAAAAATTGCATTATTTTTATCAAAACTTGCGAGTTCATCTTTCTTTAAAGAAGGCACCCAATACGGATTATCTTTATACACTTCAAAAGGTAAATCGACAAATTTCTTCATTTCACTTGGCGTATTCACCTCTCTTACTTCGATCATATGCTATTAAATTGCGTCTTACAGATTCTAATTTAGGGAGATTTTTTTAGAGAACAATTTTCTCTTCTACAGATTTTCCGTTTTTATCTTTTCCGTAAAATAAAATATAATCAAGCTTTACGGAGATTCCAGCCGTTCCTTTCTTCTGTTTTAAGAAAACACGATTCAGTGTTATCAACTTGTTATTAACAGTTGTTTGAACAATTGGATTTTTTTGAGAATCAAGCTTAAGCGTTAATTTTTGAGTTGGATAAGAAACCAATGTCAACTGAAAAACATTCTTTTCAATTTTCTTAATATCTAAACCATATGCCAATTTCTTTTGTATAGAAGTCAAGGGCTTTTTTGAACCATCTTCAGCATAAAGAATGCGATAAATATCAACTGGATTGTTAGCATCTAAAATTCCTTTGCTCGAAAAAAGTGCATCGTAAACAAACGTATTTTTATTGTCGTTGTGTTGAATGTAAAATAATCTATTTTCTGATTTTGGAGGAACAGGATAACCTTGTTGTGCATTTACAACAAAAGAAAAAAGGATAGAACAAATAATTAATAGGTTTTTCATTGATTGATATTTTTAAAAATAGAAGATAGGAATTATTTGAATGATTATCTAAATCCAAATAAAAAGTTTCGAAACTTTAACTTGTTCAATATTATTTTGATCAAGAAAATCTTGCGGAAATTTGATTAAATCTGAAATTGGAATAATTTCATCATTCTGAATAAAATTATATTTACCATGACCAGTTTGATATTTAGAACTTTTATTAGAAACTTCGTGATTGATTTCAATCATTTCATCTTCTAAATCAATAGTAATTTCTGTTTCTTTTTCTACAACTAACAAAGCCTTTTTATTCCTGAAAAAATAAATTTCGCGCTTAGATTCCTTTAAGAGATGATTGTAAGTATTGACAACTGGAATGGTAAAAAAAAAGAATAGTATCAAAAAAATCATTCCAATAATTATGTTAGTTAAAATGAAATCTGTCACAAACAATAATTGATAAGCTATAAATAAAAAAGTAAGACAAAGAATTGCAAAAAGAATCATATTAAAAACTGAAATATAGCTTAAAAAACCAATTTTGACGCGAATAACTTCATCATTTTCGTGTTTATATTCTTTTTGAGACTCAATGATAAATAAAATAATTGGTAAAAAGATTATCCACAAAAGTAAGATGATGAAAATCGAATTTTCTGTACTCATTTTTTATTTTTTTATTTTCTCTTTGACGAATTCTACAATAATTGGAACCAAAGAAAACACAATAATTGCCATTACGACAATTTCGAAATTGTTTTTGATAAATGGAATTGTTCCAAGGAAATAGCCAGCCAATGTAATCCCGAAAACCCAAATTGTTCCTCCGATAAAATTATATTTGATAAATGTGCCATAATGCATTTTAGAAATCCCTGCAACGAAAGGTGCAAGCGTTCTTACAATCGGAACAAAACGTGCAATTACAATGGTTTTTGAACCATATTTTGTAAAGAAATCTTCGGTCTTTAGTATCGCAGAATCTTTAATAATTCGTTTACCGAAAATTTTAGTTGTAACTAATTTCGTTCCTAAGGTTTTCCCAATCGTATAATTGACTGTGTCGCCTGCAATTGCCGCGATCCAAAGTAAACCTAATACAATATAAATATTGAGTTGAGCTGGAAAAGCCGCAGCTAACATCCCTGCTGCAAATAAAAGCGAATCGCCAGGTAAAAAAGGCATGACAACCAAACCTGTTTCGATAAAGATTAAGAGAAATAAAATCAAGTAAAACCAATGTTGATAATCATTCAAAATGGTTTCTAAATATTTATCGATATGTAGAATATAATCTAAAATTTCCATGATTTAAAGGTATAAAAAAACTCGACCGAAGTCGAGTTAAGTTTTTATAGTTATTCTTGTTCAGCTACCTTTTTTTTGCCGAACTTTTCTTTGATAATTTCCACTAAAATTGGAAGTACAGAAGCGATTGTTATTCCTAAAATTACTTTAGAAAAATTATTTTGAACCCATTCTATATTTCCTAAAAAGTATCCAATAAGTGTTAAACCAACAACCCATAACACGGCTCCAATCACATTATATGTAATGAAAATAGAGTATCCCATTCTCCCAATTCCTGCAACGAAAGGCGCTAAAGTTCTTACAATTGGTACAAAACGTGCAATTACAATGGTTTTTGAACCGTATTTTTCGTAGAATTCGTGCGTTTTATTGATATGTTCTTCTTGGATGAAATTTTTACCAAAAATCTTAACTTTAGTTGCTTTGTAACCAACTTTCTTTCCGATGGTATAATTCAATGTATCACCGAGTATCGCGGCCACCAAAAGAATTGCAATCATAATCCACACATTCATATCATTTGTTTCTTGTGCAGCTAACATCCCTGCCGCAAACAACAATGAATCTCCAGGTAAAAAAGGCATCACAACTACACCTGTTTCCACGAAAATGATTAAAAATAAAATTGCATACAACCACAAACCATATTCATTTGCAAACTCTGCTAAATGTTGGTCGATATGCATAATAAAGTCAAAAAGACTCATAAATACTTCCATAAAAGTTGATTAAATTTCCGAAGCATTAAATGCATTTTTGATATGATTTACGCTCCAAGATTGTTGTTTTTTTAAAAGTGCTAAAATATCAAATCTTACCTCAGAAATAAAATTATTTTTCTGAATAAAATCATCTGCGGCAAGAATTAACAATTTCTTCTTCTTTGTGTTAATAGAACTTTCTGGCTCCGCAACATAATTTGAAGTACGACTCTTAACCTCTATAATAACAATCTCATTTTCAAATTGAGCAATAATATCGATTTCGGCTTTTCTGTAAAAATAATTTCGAGCCAATATTTTGTATCCATTTTGGATTAAATAATTAACGGCAAAATCTTCTGCTTCTTTTCCGAAATCGTAACTAATACTCATTCAAAAAAATTATTTTGTTCCGTACAAACGATCTCCAGCATCACCTAAACCTGGAACGATGTATCCATTTTCATTCAATTTTTCATCCAAAGCAGCCAAGAAAATTGGAACTTCTGGATAAACATTTTGTACTGCCTCCACTCCTTCTGGACAACCAACTAAACAAGCCAAACGAACAGATTTCGCTCCTTTCTCTTTTAGAATTTCGATTGCTTTGATTGCAGAACCTCCTGTTGCTAACATTGGATCAACCAAAATCACATCGCGAGAATCTAAATCTGTTGGGAGTTTACACAAGTATTCAACTGGTTGTAATGTATCATGATCGCGGTAAAGCCCAATATGACCAACTTTAGCGGTAGGAATTAATTGATGAATTCCTTTTACCATTCCCAATCCTGCACGTAAAATTGGAACGATAACCATATCATTTCCTTTTAATTTGTAACCGATTGTTTTGGTAATTGGCGTTTCAACTTCTACTTCTTCAAGCTCGATGTTACGTGTAATTTCGTAACACATCAAACCTGAAATTTCGTCTACTAATTCACCAAATTCTTTCGTTGTTGTGTTTTTATCACGCATTTGCGTAATTTTTGCTTTTACCAACGGGTGAGAAATGACTGTTAAATTATCTTGTTTCATATATGTTTGTATAATGATGCAAAGTTACATTATTTGAAGTAACATTTAACTGAACTTTTGCACCCATTTTTAGCGCAACATTGTGTCCTGTATGTCCTGCAGGAAATCCGAAAGCGATTGGAATATTTATTTTTTTTGTAAAACTATGAATGACTTCATACGTTTTTGGATCGAATGGATGATTGTAGTTTTCAGCATTTTCTTCTTCCGTATCCATGTGCGTAAAGTTCCCTAAAATAATTGCGTTTACATGAGTAAGAATTCCGTTTCGTTTAAGATTCATCAACATTCGATCAACAGCATACCAACTCTCAAACCAATCTTCTAAAAATAAAATCTTATCCGTAGGATTTGTAATCGCAGATTCGCTCCCTAAAAGTGAATAAACAATCGAAAGATTTCCTCCTATTAATTCTCCATTTGCTTCGCCTAAATTATTGTAAGCATGTGATTGAATTTCGTAATTAATTTCATGTCCAAATAGTACTTCATAAATACTTTGATAGGATGTTGGATGATATTCGGTATTTGCTAATTTTTTTGCTGTAACCGCGTGTAAAGTTTGATATCCTAATCGATTAAAATGATTGTGAAAAACAGTGATATCAGAATAACCAATGATCCATTTTGGATTTTTAGTAAACTTCGTTAAATCAAGTTCATCAATAATTTTCACAGAACCATAACCTCCTCTAGCACACCAAATCGCTTTTATCTCATGGTCATCTAATGCCCACTGAAAATCTTCTGTTCTCATTTCATCTGTGCCTGCATATCGATAACCAAAATCATATTCGGCATAAATATTTTTCCCTAAAACTGGAACTAATTTCCAAGATTTTATGAGCTCAATTGTTTCTTCTAATTCTCCTTTGAGCATTCGCTTTGCAGGAGCTACTATTGCTATTTTATCCCCTTCTTTTAAAAAATCAGGCTGAATCATTTTACAAATTTTCATCAAAGGTAAACACAAAAAAAAGACGAACTATAAAAGTTCGTCTTTTTATTATTTATAAAATTTATCTTAGAAATTATATGTAACACCTGCATTCCAAGTTCTACCTAATCCCCAGAAGTAACCATAACCATCTTTACGAGATAAGTATTGATCATTGAATAAGTTTTTAATGTTACCTCTGAATCTAATTTTTTGAGAACCAAATTTAAATTCATAGGTTGCACCTAAATCAACAATTGCATATGGTCTTAAAGGAACATTTAAATAATCATTGCCTTTAAGTTCTGATTTTACAATATCAACTACATTTACATTTTCATATAGTCTCGCGAAATAGTTGAAATCAGTATCAAAAGATAATCCTTTAGCTACATTTACTTTCGTACCCATACCAAATGTAAATTGTGCAGCATTACCAACTTTTACACCATCTAAATTAACAGGTTTATTGTCAATAACAATTGAGCTACTATTTTGATCTTGGATTCTATAATTAGCATTACCATCATATTTCCAATCTCCATATGAAGCATATCCTCTAATAGTCCAATCTCTATTAACTTTTGTATTAAAATCTATTTCTATACCTTTATGTAATTGAGTAATTCCTGTTAATAAGAAACGTACATCTTGTTGAACAAAATCCTCACCAACATAGTATCCATTTGCTGTATAAGAATCTGCACGATTTTCCCACTTAGTATAATAAGCATTAATATTAACATTTAAGTTTCGAGTCATATATTTATATCCAGCCTCTAAACCTAAGATCTCTTCGTTATCAATTGCTGGATCGATGAAACTAACTGTATTTTGCATAAAAACATTATCTAAGAATGCTTGACGAGAATATTTACCAGCGTTAACAAAAATTTTGTTTTCTTGAGTAATATTCAATGCTATACCTCCTTTAATGTTCCATCCAGTTTTATTGCGAACTTTAGATTTTGCCTCTCCATTTTTATAAGAAACAACTCCACTAACAACATCTTTGTGGTCAGCGTTATAATTCCAACGGTCAAATTTTTGGTAAGACTGATTAGAAATAGCTCCTTGAACAAAAGCAGAGAAGATGTCATTAGAATACTCTACTTGTCCAAAACCACCTTGATAGTTAATTTTTTCCGAGTTATCGTAATTTACACGATCTTCTTTATCAGCTGAATTAAATAAAGAAGCCCATGGTTTCGCTTTATATGTATTAGTTATTAAATTGTTTGATCTATTTTTGTTATTTTCTTGACGACCATTCAATCCTAAATAATTTACAACCTGCTGGAAGTGATCACCTTCATAGAAACGCACATCTGCTCCTACGTTAAAAGCCCAACCTGTTTTTGTATCATAGTTGAAGTTTGTTACTCCTCCGTACCATAAATGATTATTAACAGAAGCTCTCAAAACCATCCCTTTAGAAGATGATGAAGATGTTCCTGAACCAATACCTCCAGCAATAGTTTTATTATATCTTTCAACCTCATTCCAGTTAATAGCCCCGTCTTGAGTAAATACATTATAGCCATCTTGAGATAAACTAAATAATCCTCTACCTAAATTACCTGTTCCTCCACCACGTCCCATAGACGCATATAAAACTGTAGATAAAGATGCATTTTCATTAATTGTCCAATCCCAGTTTAAATTTGTTACTGGTTTGTGGTAATAATTTGTTCTTAACGATAATGGTTCTCCATTGTAAAAACCATAGTTAGAATTACCTTTACGACCAGTCATATCATAACCTGGAGTGTTTACAGATCCATTTTTATTATAAGTTGTCGTTAAAGGCTTAGAGTAATTTTGATCATGCTCTTGTGGTGCTCCAAATAACATCCAGTTGAATTGGTGACGATCATTTGGTTTGTACCCAACAGACACAAAATATGATTGTCCTTCTCCTCCTGTTCCACGTGCATATTTACGATGAGCAGTCCAATAATCTAATAAAATAGAAGCTCCCCATTTACCTTTCATTCCTGTATTATACCCTACAGTCGCTTTTTGGTAAGAGTCATTTCCAGCTACATAACGAACAAATCCTCCTTGTCTTAATTCGGTTGCTTTTGTTACAATATTAACTGTTCCACCTACTGAAGAAATAGCTAATTTAGAAGAACCCAAACCACGTTGAACGTCAATAACGTTTGCAACATCAGTCATAGAAGACCAGTTTGACCAATATACATTACCATCTTCCATACCATTTATTGGCTGTCCGTTTAATAAGTAAGCTGTATTTGACTGATCGAAACCACGTAAAAACATTTTAGCATCTCCAAATCCAGAAGCTTGGTCAGCCACATAAACAGACGGAGAATTTTTCATGATTTCAGGAAATTCAACATTACCAACTGCTTTATCTTGAATTTCTTCTCTTGTGATAATTGTATTAGCAACTGGTGTTTTACGATTTTCCGCAACATCAATAACTCCTTTACCAATGATTAATGTTTCTCCTAAAGATACGTTTTCGTCCTGTTCAACCTTTGTAGAATCTGTTGGTTCAACAACTTGGGCGAAAGATAATGATGCCATTAAGGCAAAAGCTCCTACAAGTAAAAGCTTAGTTGAGTTTAACCTCATCTTTTGAAATAGTTTAAAAGTTTACTTTCGCAAAGTTCTACACTTTAAATGAGATTATTGTTAAATTATGGTAAATTTTTAAACTTTTCTTGAATAACTTAAATATTAATTATCATATCAATAAAATCCCCCCCTTAAAAACAAACAATAAACTAAATTACATGAAAAAAAATTGAAGATTTTTAAATATTTTTAAACATTTAATCAAAATTTAACATAATAAAAACATTAAAAATTAACATTTTTTTCTTGTTTTAGATTGTTATTTTTCATTTTAAAAAGAGAAAAGTAATTAAAATTTCACTATTTAGAATCAGTATTAATAAAATATTATCCAATAACTTTTTTATTTATAAGCTGATACTAATAAATTTTCAAAATAAATTATTCAAATACAATATAGCTAACGTTAAAATCTATTATTTAGTATTCTTACTACAACAAAAAAATTAAAATGTTAAAGAAATCAAGCCTTAACAGCTTTTAAACTCAAGTCAAAGTTGGGAGCGGAATGAATAATCGCACCAGAAGAAATAAAATCAACACCCGTTTCGGCAATTGCTCGAACAGATTCTTTTGTAATTCCGCCCGAAGCTTCCGTTTTTATTCGCCCATTTATATATTGAACCGCTTCTTTCATCGTTTCAAGATCAAAATTATCCAACATAATAAAATCTACATTTGCATCCAAAGCTTCTTTTACCTCATCCATATTACGCGTTTCCACTTCTATTTTTAAATGTAAATGATGTTTTGACAAATAATCTTTGGTTTGCGCAACCGCTTTTGTAATATTTCCACAAAAATCGACATGATTATCTTTTAACATCACCATATCGTATAAACCAAAACGATGATTCTCTGCTCCTCCAATTTTAACTGCCCATTTTTCGATCATTCGGAAATTAGGTGTTGTTTTTCGTGTATCCAAAATTTTGGCATTTGTACCGCTTACCAATTCCATCATTTCGTGCGCATAAGTTGCAATTCCAGACATTCTCTGCATACAATTCAACGCTAATCGTTCGCAAGTTAAAATTGATTGTGAAGATCCTTTTACTTTGAAAGCAACATCTCCAAATTGTACTTTATCGCCATCATTTATATATTGTTCTATTTTTAAAGATGGATCAAACGTATCAAAAATAATTTTCGCTAATTCAATTCCAGCAATTATTCCGTTATCTTTCACTTTCAGTTCCGCTTCTTGAATTGCATCATACGGAACCGACGCTAACGTTGAATGGTCGCCATCGCCAACGTCTTCTAAAAAAGCTTGACGAATAAAAAGTTGTAATTTTTCTTGTGTGATATATGGAGGAAAATTCATTATCTATATGTTAAGGATGCAAATTTTGATTGATTAAATTCTTTCTTGGTTTTGTATTCGTAATACTCGGCCCAAGTACCATTTTCTTCGCGCACAACCGTAATCAACACTTGTACTGAAGGATCATTTTCGAAGAAATTTTTGATCTGAAGTTTATATTCTTTGTCATCAATTTTACCTTTTGTAATATCTATTGCTCCAGATTTGAAAGCCGCATCAAAAGCGGTTGCATAAGGATCGATAGAAGCCATTTCGAAAAGATTAGAAAACTTTCCTAAATAATATTCCCGACTTCCGTTATTACCAAAAGTTGTTAAATTAAATTCTTTATCAATTCTTACTTCAATCGTTTCTTCATCAGTTTTTAAAGTAAACAATACACGATTTTCCGAAGGGAACTTCTCAAAATCATTATTTTTTTCTGCCGATTCGTAACGTAAAGGCATTGTATATTTCATTGCAACTGCTTTTCCATCAACTCCTTTTGCAGGAGTTATTTTTAGATTAGCTCGCTCCATTTTATTATTCAACAAAACTAAACTAGACAATGCTACACTATTAAAAATTGGATTCGAACCATCAGTCGAGACATCTCCAAAATTACCATCTTCATTAATTTTAAAACCTAATTTAGATTGAGCAGTTTCGATATGAAGATAATCAGCAATATTAGAAAAGAATGAAATTTGAGTTTGAATATCTTGATTCAAATTTTTGTTCATACATGCTTGTAGCTCGCTATTTTCTTTTAAATTTTCACAACCAAAATACACAACCGCTTTCTTGGCTTCTTTACCAGAAGTCAAACTTACGTTTTGTTTTTCTTTCGAATTTTGAGCAAAAGAAAAACTCATTGCAAAACATGTAACGAACAGATATAACTTCTTCATTAATTAAAATCTTTGTTGTAAAAAGTTCCTCGATTTTCTTTTTGATTGATACTTTGCTCAATGATTAAATGTACGACATCAACCAAATTTCGAAGTTCTAAAATTTTAGGTGAAACAATCGTAAAATAATAAATTTCGTTGACCATTATCTCAATTTCATTGATACGATTTTGTGCAATTTGCAAACGATTATCGCTTCGTACAATTCCGACCAATTCGCTCATCATCGCTTGTAATTGTTTGCGTAAATAAGAAATCAATACTAATTCTTCTTGCACTTTCATGCCTTCTTCGTTCCATTCTGGAAACTCAAAATTATAAATCGAAAATTGATTATCATTTAATAAATCGACCGTTTTTAACGCTGCACGATGACCAAAAACCATCGCTTCTAACAACGAATTCGAAGCCAAACGATTTGCACCATGTAAACCCGTATTAGAACATTCGCCAACCGCAAACAAATTCTCGATAGATGTTTTTCCTTCTAAATCGACGTCAATTCCACCACACAAATAATGCGAAGCAGGAACAACCGGAACCAATTCGGTAAACATATCGTAGCCTTCGGATTTACATTTTTCGTAAATATTAGGGAAATGTTCCAAGAATTTTTCTTTCTCTAAGTGTCGACAATCAATATAAACATAATCATCTCCGCGCAATTTCATTTCATTATCAATCGCACGCGCCACAATATCACGAGAAGCCAATTCTTCACGTTCATCATATTTGTGCATAAACAACTGGCCATCTTTCGTACGCAACTTCGCACCAAAACCACGAACTGCTTCCGAAATCAGAAATAACTGTCCATCAAATTCGCTGTAAAAAGCCGTTGGATGAAACTGAATAAATTGCATTCCCGAAACGGTTGCTTTTGCACGTCGAGCCAACCCAATTCCATCTCCTGTTGCAATAATTGGATTCGTCGTATTTTTATAAACATGACCAACTCCGCCTGTTGCTAACAAAGTTACTTTGGCTAAATGTTGTTCAACTTTATCTGTATTCAAATCTAAAATATATGCACCAAAACATGTTGTTTTCTGTGCTATATCACGATTCAAATGATGTTCTGTAATCAAATCTACTACAAAATGATGCGTAAAAACCTGAATATTTGGATATTCTTTGATCGCTTCTAACATCGCGCGCTCAATCTCCCAACCTGTCACATCTTTATGATGAACAATTCTGTTTTCGGTATGTCCACCTTCACGACCAAGGTCATAAATTCCTTCGTTATTTTTATCAAAACGAACGCCCCAATCTATAATTTCATTGATACGTTCTGGTGCTTCTTTTACGACAACCTCAACCGCTTCTAACTTACACAAACCATCTCCTGCACGAAGCGTATCTTCGATATGTTTCTCGAAACTATCTTTCTCGAAATCGCTCACAACAGCTACTCCGCCTTGCGCATATTTCGTATTGGTTTCGTCTTTATTTGCTTTGGTTACAATGGTAATTTTCGCATCAGGATTTCGAATCGCGATTTTCAACGCATACGAAAGTCCAGCAATTCCAGAACCAATGACTAATACATCTTGAATAGCCATTATTTGATTTTTTCTGATAAATCTAACATTCTATTAATTGCAGCTAACGCTTTAACTCGCAATTCTTCTTCTATTTGAATTTCTGGCAATTCATATTTCATGCACAGATATAATTTTTCTAATGTTGATAATTTCATGTAAAAACATTCAGAACAATTACACGATTCATCTTGAACTAATGCTGGAATTAATGTTTTATTCGGAGCAAGTTTTTGCATTTCGTGTAAAATTCCTTCTTCCGTTGCCACAATAAATTCTTGTGCATCATTTTCTACCACATAATCTAATAAACGAGAAGTTGAACCAATAAAATGTGCGAATTTCAATAAATCTTCTTGCGCTTCTGGATGCGCAATTAATTTTGCATTTGGATGATCAGCCATTTGTTGTGCAATTCTTTCCAAAGAAAAAGCTTCGTGCACGATACAAGCTCCGTCCCACAAAATCATTTTACGATTACAAACTTGATTTAAGTATCGACCTAAATTACGATCTGGCGCAAAAATAATTTCTTGATCTTCTGGCAACGAATTAATAATCGCTTCCGCATTAGAAGAAGTAACAATAATATCTGATTCCGCTTTAACACCCGCATCACAATTGATATAACTCACGACAATCGCATTTGGATGTTGCTCACGCAAACCACGTAAACCTTCTGCCGAACAAGAATCTGCTAAAGAACAACCCGCTTTTGTATCGGGTAAAACAACTTTTTTAGAAGGGTTCAAAATCTTTGCAGCTTCTGCCATAAAATGAACACCACAAAAAACAATCATATCAGCTTCAGTTTTTGCAGCAGCACGCGCCAATTGTAACGAATCACCTAAATAATCTGCTAAATCCTGAATTTCTCCTGACTGATAATAATGCGCCAAAATCATTGCATTTTTCTCTTTGCGTAATTTATTGATTTCCGCAATTAAATCAGTTCCTTTTGGAATTTCAACATCCAAATAACCTTTATAATCTAACTTTTCTATCGCTTGTTCTAATGTATTCATTTGTGAGTGATTTTATTTTATACCTAATTGCTTTTTCACTTCTTTTGACAACGCATCTTTGTGCACTGTAAAAGCAATTGATTTCATTCTGAAAAATGGTTTCGACATATAAATGTGTCCATTATTTCCTAAATCTGTTGTTCCCCAAGAATTTTTTACATCATAATATTGATTTCCCAATTGATCTTTCAAAATTCCTGTAATATGCATTAAATGGTCATCTTCTGTCGAATAATCTTCAAAAGCAGCTTGACGCTCATCAGCAGAAACCCATTTTTCAGGTAAAATCTGAACAAAATAATCTGATTCTAAACCTTCTGAAGGCCAAATTGCCATTCCATACTTTTTAGAAAATGTTTTTTCAGAAACATCTGTATCAAAAGCCGCTGTATATCCTTTATATAACGCTTCGTCCAAGACTTTCATGTATTCATCTAATGGTAAATTATAATATGAACCATTTGAAAAATTATCTGGCACTTGCAAAATAAATTGTGAATAATAAGGCGCTTGCTGAAAAGATGTCAAGGTTACATAATCATCAGGATTTATTTTCAAGGCTTTTGCAAATTCTTGTGGTGTATATTCTTTTCCTTCGAACTTGAATTTTGTTGGAGGAACACCTAATTTATCATTCAATTTTTGATCAAATTTTGATTTCCAATCTGCTGTTAAATATTTTTTAGGATTTTTTACAATCGAATCTAATCCAACTTTCAAATCTTTTACCAATATTTCGTGGTTATGCTTCACATCTGTTCCATTCGCAAAACCTGCATAAACTTCGTTTGGAACTAATCCATTTTTACGAACCGAATTTAAAACATCATGCGACAAACCTCCTTGACTAAACTGTGCTTTTCCTTGACGGTAAACATAATTGTATGCTTTTTCTGGATAAGTATATCGTACATTGTACATTTCCGACAAATCGACATCTTTTCCTGTCAATCGTTTTACTTCTGATTCTAAAAAAGAAGTTGTAGAAAATGACCAACAAGTTCCCGTTTTTCCTTGCGAAATAATTGGAAGCGCAGTGTTGTTAACTAATTCTGTAAATTTGAAAGGCGTTTCTTGTGCCGAAACCAACATACTTACAAAAGCAATGCTGGCAACTATATATTTTTTCATTTGTGTTTTGTATAGATTTCAAAAGTAAAGTTATTTTATGAAGTTTTATTATAAAATGTAGAACGAAAACTTCTTTTCTGAATTACATAAAAATTATATTTTTACGTAAATATTTAATTCTTATAAATGAAAGAATATATTAGTAGAAAATATAATAGTTTTTATAATGTGCTTATTATAATTGTTTTAAACATATTAATTCTATTTACTTCAGTAATTATTTTCACTTATTTAGACGAAATAATTGCAAAAAATAAATATGATGTCTTGATTTTTTGTATTTCATTTATACTAATTTTATGTGTTTTTATTCGGATTAATTATCAGATTAATGAAATAGTGTTAGATAATAACATTAACCAACTTACAATTAAAAAGGTATTTTCAAAAAAAACATTTAATCTTAATGAAGTTCAAGAAATTAATCAATTTGTACTTCCATATTTAAATTATATCAAAATAAATAACAAAAAGTTCTTTTTTATATCAAGAGCTATTGATCCTTTTGGTGATAATTTTACATTTAATAGCGAAGAAGATTTAGAAAACATAAGATGCACTATTGATTCAATAAAAAATAACATTAATTAAAAATTTTCATTTATTTTAAATACATAATATTTCACTTTTAGAACAAATTATAAATCAAATTAGTATAAATATTCAATTTTTATACATCTAAAAATTAATTTCCCTTAAAATGCCATAAATGACTCAAAAACCTATTAACTTTGCTCAAACATTACACAGATGCAACCAAGAGAAGATTTTTTATTGAAAGCTTACGAGCTGGGAATTATAAAATTTGGAAATTTTACTTTAAAAAGTGGTATAGAATCTCCTTTCTATGTCGATTTAAGACCTTTAGCTTCGAGTCCACAATTACTAAAAACTTTAGCAAATAACTTATTAGATTTAGTTGAAGATGTAGAATACGACTTGATTTGTGGTGTGCCTTATGCAGCTTTGCCAATGGCGACTACAATGAGTTTAACATCGAATATTCCTTTGATTATCAAACGTAAAGAAAACAAAGGTTACGGTACTAAACGTATGGTAGAAGGTGTTTTTACGGAAGGACAATCTTGTCTTTTGGTCGAAGATGTAATTACTTCTGGACAATCTTTATTAGAAACAATTGATCAAGTTGAGCGCGAAGGTTTACGTGTAAAAGATTTGGTGGTTGTTTTAGATCGTGCGCAAGGTGGATCTGAAAAATTGAAAGAACAAGGTTACAATGTGAAAACGTTATTTACAATTCACGAGGTAATCGATATTTTACATAAATATCACCGTTTAAGTGATGATGAAGCGAAAAAAATCAAAGACTTTTTAGCTCTACCTCCAGAAGCGGTTCCTGCAAAACAACGTATTGCATTGGAAAACAAAAAAATTGTACATCCAGTTGGAAAACGTTTGGTTGAATTAGCATTGAAAAAACAATCTAACTTAATTGCTTCTGCAGATTTAATTACTTCTGAAGAAATTACAGATTTCGCTAAAAAGGTTGGTGATCATATTGTTGCGTTAAAATTACATTCAGATATTATTCAAGATTTTTCGGATAACTTAATTGTTGAGTTGAAAAAAATCGCACGTGAAAAAGAATTCTTATTATTCGAAGATCGCAAGTTTGGAGATATTGGAAATACGCAAGAATTACAATTTAAGAAATCGATTTACAAAATTTCTGATTGGGCAGATTTAGTAACTGTTCATCCAATTGGAGGTTTAGAATCATTAAAAGTTTTCGAAAATACCGGAGTTATCACAATTGTTGAAATGTCTTCGAAAGGAACATTGACTGATGATTATTACTTTACAAAAGCAATTAATGTTTCGGAACAATCTGGAAATGTTTTAGGAGCTGTTGCACAACGCCAAATTCCTGATAACTTGTTATTGTTTACGCCTGGTGTTAATATTTCTTCGACTGGAGATAGCAAAGGACAACAGTATAATACGCCAGAATTAGTTTTCAAAAATTACCACACAGACTTTATGATTGTTGGTCGTGGAATTTACAAAGCTGCTGATGTAAAAACTGCGGCAAAAGAATACCAAACGTTAGGTTGGGTTTCTTACCTACAAAGTTTGAATGACTAAGATTTAGATAAATTTCAAAAATATAAAAGCAAGCTATTTCAGCTTGCTTTTTGTTTTTTATTTGGTAAGAAATCTACTTCAATATAAATTTATGCGAAACACTATTTCCATTATCATCTTGAATTGTTGCGACATAAAATCCTGCTGATAAGTTAGAAAGATTTACACTTCCATTAGAATTTTCAGTATTTATCGTTTTAATCATTCGTCCTGTTGCATCAATAATTTTAATCGAAATTTGAGACTCAAAATTTAATTGATAATTCAATGTTTTGTTTGAAACAAAAATTTTAGACGAATTTTTATCAACATCATTTGTTCCTAAAGTTGAGGTTTTAGCAGCTTCAACCACATATTCAATTCCTAATTTCGTAAATTTTGCTGCGTGTGTAGACGTACTTCCCATAAACGCATAAGTATCTCCGGTTGTGTGTATATTAGGATTATCTTCTCCCATTTTAGCTTCAAAAGGTAAAGTTGCTGCAAAACCATTTTCGTACCAACTAAAATGATCTGAACATCCGTATCCACATTGTGAAGTATCATATGTGAATTGGTGTAAACCTGTTTTATTGTATTCGTCCATCAATTGCATCAAAAACGAATTGAGATTCGCATCACAATAAGCATCCGTCATCAAAACAACATCCTTTGCAGAACCTTTGTAATTCGTCATATCAAATTGCACATAACCTATTACATTTTTATTCTCCGAAGCATATTTTTTTGCAATTTCTTTCGACCCTACTAAACCTATTTCTTCTGCTGCATAAGCCATAATTTCGGTAGTTCGTTGCGGTTTGAAATTATTTTTTAACAACACACGCAAAACTTCTGTAATTGTTGCAATTCCAGATGCATTATCATCTGCTCCTGGTGCAAAAGTTTGATTTGCATTCCAACCAACAGTCGAATCGGCATGACCTCCAATAATCACAAATTCATCTTTCTTTTCAATTCCATTAAAAGTCAAAATCAACGACTTCATTGGCGTATTCACATGATCAACGATTCTTACAAATACGTCAGTTCGTCCTGCATCAGCAATCATTTTCACCCAAACTTCTTTCAATTTAAGAACCGCATTATTTGCTTCTTGTCGTGTATGATAACGCGTTTTGAAATCTTCTAACATCAAAATTGTTTTCTCAATTTCTTTGACATCAACATCATTCAATGCCGTAGTTATAAAAGTTTGTTCTGATATTGTATAATTGAAAGGTGCTTTTTTCTGAGATGGCTTTTCTTGAAGTGATTGTAGTGCATCTTCTTTCGAATTTCTAAAAATATAACCATGTCCATGGGCAAATTTCCCATGTAAACTTTCAGCAATTTCTGGATGAAAATAAATAGCAGAAAAATTATTTTTTGAAGAAATTATTTCAATAGAATCCGCATGATTTTTTTGTAAAAAAGCGGCATTCTCAGTCTCCATTGTCGCAAAAATGAAATTTTCTCTGGATTGCGCAAAAGAATAAAGCCCATTCAATAAAAATGTGGTAAGTAGTAAAAGTTTAGTTTTCATAAAAAATCATATTAGTGTAAAACAAATATATGATTAATAAACTTTTATCAAATTTATTTCAAATAAAAAAATCCATCAAAAGATGGATTTTTTTATTAATATTTTAATTGAAATTTTATATAGGTAATCTTTTTACCTTCTTCCAAAAATTTCGATTCATAATATGTTTGTACAGCTGTTACAATTGCTGGAATATCCGAATGATCTGGGTGATAAACATCGTGTGTAGAACGAATCACTTCGTGCCCTTCGATGTGAATAACACCATGTGTATATCCGTGTAAAAATTCAGAATCCGTTTTTAAATTAACTGTTCCTTCAGGTTTTAAGATGGTATTGTAACGTCTCAAAAATTCAGGATCTGTTAAACGATGTTTTGTTCTTCTGTATTTGATTTGTGGATCTGGGAAAGTAATCCAAATTTCACTCACTTCATTTTCAGCAAAAAGATGATCGATAATTTCGATTTGAGTTCGAAGAAATCCAGCATTTTCAATTCCTTCATCCAAACAAGTCTTAGCACCACGCCAAAATCTTGATCCTTTAATATCTACTCCGATAAAATTACGATCCTTGTCACGACGCGCCATTGCAACTGTATATTCTCCTTTTCCGCACCCAAGTTCTAACACAATTGGTTTGTCGTTCTTGAAAAATTCTTTGTTCCAATTTCCTTTTAATGCAAACTCGTTAATTGCCTCTTCTCGTGTTGGTTGAACAACATTCTGAAAAGTTTTATTTTCGTTAAATCTTCTGATTTTATCTTTTCCCATTTCGGATATATTTTGCGCGAAATTACGAGATTTTGATTAATCTAAAAAACTGTTCTGAAAACACATAAATATCATCAAATAGTATTTATGTAAAAAGGTTTGTTATTTTTGTATTGAAAAACTAAAATTAGAAAAATGGATTTTATCAAACAATTTCATAGTGGCTGGGCTTATCTTGTGATTTTGATGGGCGTTATCTTTGTGATTTCAACATTAATTTATGCGATTTCTAAAAAAGATACAAACGCAACAATTAAAAAAATCGGGTTATTTACAACCATTACTTTTCACGTTCAATTATTACTTGGATTAGTCTACTATATTATGATGTTTTCTGCTTTGGAACCATCAGGAATAATGAAAGATTCTGGCTTGAGATTAACTTTTGTTGAACACCCTATGATGATGATTGCAGGTGTTGTTTTTATGACAATTGCGAATGCAAAATTGAAACGATCTACAACTGTACCAATGAGCGTTGCAGTCTTTGCAATTATTGGTTTAGTTTGTATTTTAAGTAGAATTCCTTACCATGTTTGGTTTGCTTAAAAATTTAGAATAAATTCATAGAAAAGAGTATTAAGTTATTAATACTCTTTTTATATTTTTATGTGATTTATAATTTTTTTATTCTAATTTCGTTATTAACAAGTCGCTAAAGCTTTCTTTTAAATTTTAAGAATCTTTGGCACTCGATTTGAAATAGACTTGTACAAACTAAGAAATAAAATGAAATATATAAAATATCTATTCTCTTTGCTTTTGGTTTTAGTAACTTTTAACCTAAACGCTCAAGATTTTCATACAGCAAATATCAAGGTTGATTACGAACAAGAAACCGGAACTTTAAATATCACTGCACGTTCATTTACCAATCAGTTGGAAAAAGCCGTTGGTGCAGATGTTTCGAACAAATCTAACTTCGAAAACAAGTTGAAAGCGTATGTAAATAGTAAAGTTGATGTAAAAGTAAATGGTAAAGCTTTGGGAACTTCTTATTATGGTTATCAGGTAAATGATAAATCGACACGAGTTTTTTTTAAGTTTGATAAAATTTCTAATATCAACTCGATAGAACTAAAAGTGGCTTTGTTGACAGATATTTTTAATGATCAGCAAAACATTGTAACTTTTGATGTCAAAAATAAAAAAGACACAAAAGTATTAACAGGAAATAACGACACCGTAAAGATGTCTTTCTAATAAAGCAAAAGCCTTCCGAAATCGGAAGGCTTTTTATTTCAAATATGCTTAATAATTATCTCTAATAATTCGTAATAACTTTTCGTTCTCATTTCGAATCCAAGATAAATCTTTGATCGAATTATTATTCATCAAACTAAAAATTAACGTTCTTCCAGATTTCGTTTTCAAATAACCACTCAACGTTACATTATTGTTCAACGTTCCTGTTTTGGCATAAATATAAGGTTGCGCCGAATCTTTGTATCTATTTTTGATTGTTCCCGTTTTACCACCGATTGGGAAAATAGAAAACAAACGTTGCTCAGGAAATTCGTTATACATTTTCCCTAAAACCTGTGCAAAACTTTGTGGTGTAAACAAATTATAACGCGATAATCCCGAACCGTCAAACCACTCTGGTTGTTGTTTCAAATCATTCAACAAATATCTTTTCGAAAAGGTAATCGTTTCAGAAGCGCTCAGTTTTCCTGGTAAAGTACTCGAAGCTAAAATCAATAAATGTTCTGCCAAAAAATTATCGCTATTTTCCATCATTTCGCGGTAAACATCATCTGATTTCTAACTATAAAACACTTTCGGATTATTGACCATTGGCGTTTTGACCATATCAACAGGTTTACCCAAAATTTGCGACAACGATTTTTCTATTACCGTTTCATTCACAATAAAAGGAACTTTTTCTGTTCGTTTTTTATTGCTGATATAAAATTTATTGTCATAGAAATTCCTCGGCTCTGGCATTTCTCTAATTTCTGTTAATTCTTCAAAATATGTTGGAAATGTTTTGATTGAACTTCCATTTTTCGAAATTGAAACTAAATTTTCATGAATCGGAAACTGACTTCTTTCTGGCGCATAATCTTTTCTAAAATCGTCCCAAGTCCAACCTGGTAAAAAAGATTCTTCGTCGAAATTATTCCAATGAAAAACAATTTTAGAACCATTACTTTTCAAGAAATCTAACGCTCGTGTATTTTTATATTTTGGATGCAAAAAAGTTGGATCTCCAGTTCCTTCGATATGCAATTCGTCACCAATCAACTGATATTTGAATGCAGGAATCGAATCATTTAACATTTTCATCGCTGTATACAACGTAAAAATTTTGGTGTTAGAAGCTGGAATAAAAAATTTGTTTCCGTTATAATTATAAATTTCTTCTTTCGTAATTGGATCATATAAATAAAATCCCGTGAATTGAGTGGAATAGAAATCAGAATTGAGATATTTCTCAATTAATTCGGTCTGCGCAAAAAGATGCGCAGACAAAAAAATTGATAATATGGTAAGTAAATACTTCATTAATCTTTGTTCTCGAAAGGAATTGTTGACGAGTTCGATTCGTTTTTAATAATCATTTCTGTATGTGGATAAGGCATCGAGATATTGTTGTCGTCTAACGCATATTTTACCGCGCGATACAATTGCCAATAAGCTGTCCAATAATCGCTATTTTTCACATAACAACGCACAGCCAAATTCACAGAACTTGCAGCAAATTCTAGAATCTCAACCGTTTTAGATTGTGTATCATCAACCAATTCATTTTTCTCTAAAACATTCAACAAAACTTCGCGCGCTTTGTCAAAATCATCATCATAAGAAATACCAACATTTACATCTAATCGGCGATATTCTTTTACAGAATAATTGGTAATTGGATTGTTAAATAAATTCCCATTTGGCAAAGTTATGATCTGTCCTTTTGCAGTTGCAATTACTGTATTTAGTAAATTTATCGACTCTACACTTCCTTCATTTCCTTGCGATACGATATAATCTCCAACTTTGAAAGGTTTGAAAAGAATAATTAAAATTCCTGCTGCAAAATTTGATAAAGAACCTTGCAAAGCTAAACCAACTGTTAAACCAACACCTCCTAAAGCTGCAACAAAACCAGAAGCATTAAAACCTAATCGCCCTACAACAAAAGTTAATACAATAGCTTTGAATAATATATTAAGAATTGGAATTAAAAACGTGCGAATTGATAAATCGACATTTCGTGCAACCATTCTTTTTTCGATTAACTTGACAAGTTTACCTGTTACCCAAAAACCAATTATTAAGGTTAATAAAGCAGAAACTAAGCTCCATCCAACTTCAGAACCCTTCGTTAATAACCATTGTGTAAAGTTTTCTAAATCCTTAAATGGTGTTGTTATTACATCTTGCAAACTATCTACTTTGTCTTGCTCTTGCATAATTATTCTTTTTTATTAGTAATTCAGTTGATAAAATTAGTTCCAATCTAACATCTTTTCAAAAAAATAGAAAAATTATCATTTTTTTTAACTAATTTTAATAAATATGAATATTGGTACAATATTCGTTAAGAACAAATTACAACTTAAAAAAGGCTATAATTAAAAATTAAAATCTATGAACATTATTGAATTAGTAAAAGGGTATATTACCCCAGATTTGATCTCGAAAACTTCATCAGAATTAGGTGAAAATGAATCGGGAATTTCTAAAGCAATCAATGCATTTATTCCTATTCTTTTAGGAGGTGTTTTAGAAAAAAAGAATTCTACTACAGGCTTATTTCATACCATCAAATCTTTTGGTGCATCTCGTGGATTAGCAAATATTTCGACAGAACAAGAAACGCCAGACACGATCAAAGAATTAATCAATGTTATTTTTGGTTCGAATGCGCAACCAATCGTTTCTAAAATTGCTGAATATGCAGGGATTTCGACAGGTTCATCTTCAAAATTATTAGACTTAACAGCTTTAACAACCTTTGGATCCATTGGAAAAGAAGCCGAATTTAACAATGTAACAGAAGCTGATTTCTTTTCATCTTTAGGAGGAATTAAAGATAAAATTTTAGGATTAATTCCAACTGGTTTAGGACTTGGAGCTTTAGGTGTAGGAACAATGTTTAATGATGCGCCTAAAATCACTGAAACAATAGATCTTGCAAAAGATCATGTAACTGAAACTATTACAGAAACAAGAAAAGTAGTTGATGTAGAACCGGAAGAAAAACCTTATGTAGCGCCAGTTGATGCTTACGCAGAAACTCATAACAACAATGGTGGCGGAGGTTTTTGGAAATGGTTAATTCCATTGATCCTACTTGCTTTAGCAGCCTTTTTCTTATTAAAAAAATGTAATAAAGACGAAGAAAAAACAGTTGTTACAGAAGAAACTGAAATTGTAGTTGATTCATTGAATACTGATTCTCTAAACGCTGCGCCAAAAGAATTATCTGATATTGATTTAGATGGTGTTGCTTTGAAAGGATACGCAAATGGATTAGAAGATCAAATTATCAAATTTATCAAAGCGCCAGATTTTGCAACAATGACAGAAGATCAATTGAAAGAAAAATGGTTCAACTTTGATAATGTCAACTTCGTTTTTGGTAAAACAGATCAATTAGAGCCAGGTTCTGAGGTTCAATTAGATAATGTTGCTGCAATTTTGAAAAAATATCCAACTGCAAAAATCAAACTTGGAGCATACACAGATAAAGTTGGTGATGATGCGAAAAACAAAGTAATCTCTCAAAAAAGAGCAGATTACTTAAAAGCTGAATTAACAAAACGTGGTGTTGGTGCGCAAGTTATTGCTGCCGAAGGTTACGGAGAAGAATTTGCAAAAGTAGCTGAAACAGCTTCTGACTCAGAAAGAGCTTCTGATCGCAAAATGTCATTACGTTTCACAAAATAATCATTTCATAAAATTTCCAAATAAGGGTAAAGGCTACTTTATCCTTATTTTTTTGTTATTTTTTTCGAAACCAACTCGCAACAAGCTAAACAATTAATATCTTTGCACACTATGAAATTTTCAATCGATAAAAAAGACGAATTTTCTAAGGCAAGAGCTGGTGTTGTAGAAACCGATCATGGTAAAATCGAAACACCTATTTTTATGCCAGTTGGTACGGTTGGTACAGTAAAATCTGTTCACCAACGTGAATTAGAAGAAGATATTAAAGCCCAAATCATTCTTGGAAATACTTATCATTTGTATTTGCGTCCAGGAACTGATATTTTGCACAGAGCGGGCGGATTACATAAATTCATGAATTGGCAAAAACCAATTTTAACGGATTCAGGAGGGTTCCAAGTGTATTCTTTGTCGACAAGTCGCAAAAAATCTGAAGAAGGTGTGCGTTTTAAATCGCATATCGATGGTTCTTACCATATGTTTACACCAGAGAAATCAATGGAAATCCAACGTTACATCGGAGCAGATATTTTTATGGCTTTTGATGAATTAACAGGAATTCCTGCAAAATATCATGATGCGAAACGTGCCATGCATGTTACAAATCGTTGGTTGGAGCGTTGTAGAACTTGGTTAAACAATAATCCTGAATATTACGATCACAAACAAACGCTGTTCCCAATTGTACAAGGAAACGATTTTAAAGATTTACGTCAAGAATCAGCAAAATATATTGCAGATTTCGGTGCAGAAGGAAATGCAATTGGTGGATTATCTGTTGGTGAACCAGAACCTGTGATGTACGAAATGACGGATATCGTAACAGAAATTCTTCCACAAGACAAACCTCGCTATTTAATGGGAGTTGGAACACCTTGGAATATCATCGAATGTATTGCTTTAGGAGTTGATATGTTCGACTGTGTTATGCCAACTCGTAATGCGCGTAACGCCATGTTGTTCACGTGGAATGGTGTTATGAATATGAAAAATGCAAAATGGAAAGATTGTTTTGAACCATTAGACGAAAACGGGACTAGCTATGTGGATAGTTATTACACAAAAGCCTATGTTCGTCATTTGTTCAATGCCAATGAAGCATTAGGAAAACAAATTGCATCTGTTCATAACCTTGCGTTTTATTTAGATTTGGTAAGAGTTGCAAGACAGCATATCTTAGCAGGAGATTTCGCTCAATGGAAAGAACAAATTGTTCCACAATTAAAACAACGTCTGTAGTTTGAAAATAATTGATAAATACATCATCCGAAACTTTATCGGAACCTTTATCTTCATGGTTTTGATTTTGTCTACTATCGCCGTAATTGTCGATCTTAGTCAAAAATTAGGACGTATTAATGATAGTGGTTCTACTGCATATTCTGCATTAACCGAATTTTACCCTTATTGGTCAATTTGGATTATCAACACCTTTTTACCGATTGCTGTTTTCATCTCCGTGATCTATTTTACATCGCGTTTAACGATGCAAACCGAAATTGTAGGTGTACTTTCGGGTGGAATTAGTTTTTATCGATTTACCCTTCCTTATGTTTGGGTGGCTATATTTTTAGCTGTTTCAGCCTTGGTTGTTGGAAACATTGTTTTGCCATGGGCTAATATCAAAAAAAATAAATATGAGTATGTTCATATGCTCAGCAACTCAAAAAAGGAAGAATATTACAAAAGGCAACGCATAGGTTCACAAATTTCCCCAAAAGAATATGTTTTTGTGGATAGTTATGATAGAACAGAAAAATTAGGAAGTTCTTTTGTCTACCAAAAATTTGATTCAACTGAATTAAAAAAACAAATCATTGCCTCAAGTTTTAATTGGAACGACAAAGATTCTACATATGCATTGATAAGTGTTTATACAAGAGAAATAAACAAAGATCATACTGAAAAATTAACGTACGAACCCAATACAAATATAAAATTGCCCGCTTCGCCAGACGAAATTTTACCAGAAGAATATGTTGCTGAAACAATGAATACCTTCGAATTGAATGAATTTATTCAGAAACAAAAAGCAAAAGGTTCTGCCAATGTAAATACATACGAAAATGAATTAAATAATCGTTTGAGCGGTCCATTTTCAACTATTATTTTGACACTTTTGGCTCTATCGCTTTCATCTAAAAAACGTCGTGGAGGAATCGGAATCAACCTTGCTGTTGGTATTTCATTAGCATTTGTGTACATTTTCTTCTCGCAAACAACGTCTACGTTTTCCGAAAAAGGATATGTTTCACCATTTGTAGCCTCATGGATACCAAACATTGTCTTTGGACTACTCACCTTATTTTTATATTTCAGACGAGCTCGTTCATAAAATATTTCAAAAATCCAGTTTCGAAAAGAACTGGATTTTTTATTTGATATTAAACCAATTATATTTTTAATTAAAAGAATATTTTTTTTATTCAATTGATAATAAGTAACTTTAAAATATTCTAAATTAATTTCTTAGATTTAAAAAAAGTTGAAGTGTAAAACTAAAATCAATTGATATGAAAAAAAATTTACTCCTTTTATTTTTAATCCTTTCGGTTTCTATTTTTTCACAAGAAACATTAAATACAATGTTTTATAATGTGTTCAAATTTCCGAATTCACTTCCTCAAAATCGTCAATTGATCTTAAGAGATATTTTAGACGAATACAAACCAGATTTATTTATGATTTGTGAATTAGTAACAGAAAATGGCGCTGATTTAATCTTAAATACATCTTTGCAAAATCAACCTGATAAATTTGCTCGCGCACTTTTTGTGGCTGATACAACGAAATTAGATGATCCGTTACAAACAATGGTTTTTTATAATACACGTAAATTGACGTTGGTTAATCAACAAAAAATCCCAACAGTTTATCGCGACATCAATCAATATTCTTTTCAATTAAATATTACTTCAAACGATCCCATTCATTTAGAAGTTTTTGTTGCGCATCTAAAATCAAGTACAGGACCTGCAAATCGTCAAATGCGTTTGGAAATGGTGCAAGAAGTCACAAAATCCTTGAAAAAATTAACGCAACCTAATACATATGTTCTTTTTGCTGGAGATTTTAATTTTTATAATTCATCAGAACCAGCTTATCAAGAAATTATCAATCCGGCAAATGCTATTTTGATGATTGATCCATTAAATGCACTTGGAAATTGGCAAGACAATCCAGCTTTTAGTTATTTACATACACAAAGTACACGCGTTTCTAACATAGGTTTTGGAAGCGGAACTAATGCAGGGGCAAGTGGCGGTTTGGACGATCGCTTTGATTTTATTGTGATGAGTGAAAATTTCAAAAACAGCTCACGTTTTTCTTTTATAAACGATAGTTATAAAGCGTATGGAAATAATGGAGATTGTTTGAATAAAGACGTTAAAGATCCTGATTGTACGGGCATTTACTCTCAAACTCTACGAACTAATTTGTACAATATGAGTGATCATTTACCTGTTGTCATGCAATTTAAAATTCATGAGAATTTGAGCACAAAATCAATTGAATCAAAACCTTTTATCTGGTTAAAATCAGCAAATATTACGAATGATAAAATTATAATTGGTATTGATAAAACACAATTAAATACTCAAAATAATATACTTTTCATTTACAATTCAGTTGGACAAAGTGTACAATCGGTTCGTATTAATAATCAATCAAATATAACGATTGATTGTCAAAGCTTAGCTTCTGGAATTTATTATATAAAAACAAAAGAATCGAACGAAATTTTAAAGTTTATAAAAAAATAATATTTTTATAAACAATAAATCCAATATGAAATATTTTATTCTGATACTTTTTACATTTCTCTTATTTAATTCTTGTGAAAATGAACAGATAATTCACTCTAATTTAATTAAAGAAAGTGAAAAATTTTTCGAAAAAAGAAATATAAATTCTAAAGATTTTAAAACCCTATTTTATATCAAAAAAGGTGATGATTATGCTCATTATGTTTTAAAATATTATAAAGTACCCGTTGTGCATTTTAAATAATTTGAGTTTTTAGATTATTAATATTT
>NZ_DDBA01000078.1:0-6082 GCF_002333005.1 Empedobacter sp. UBA2044 | reverse complement strand
TCATCTTAGCAAAACCTCTCGGCAATTGCGGTTGCAAAGGTAAAACTTATTTTTTAACTAACAAAATTTATTTTGATGAATTTTAAAATTTTTATTTCAATAAGTCAATTCTTACTTTCACTCTCAAACTCCTTTCGGAATCGGTTTGCAAAGGTAAAACTTATTTCTAAACTCACAAATTTATTTTTAAATAAATTTTGTCGCTATATAAGTCCTTATGTCAAGTACAATACTACTCGTCTTTCGTATTGGGATTGCAAATATACAACCCATTTTTCCGAACTTCTAAACTCATTTTACAATTAATTTACATTCTTCTCTTAAGTTGCTGGTACAATGGGAAATATTTTTTGAGAATTTTAGATGTGAGAAGTGAGATACGAGGTTTTTGACGAGAAAAGCACGCTTTTTGAGTTACTATTTTGGGTTTACGAGAGGAAGATTGCGCGAACAGTAAGCCATTTTTACGCTCATTACGCTAAATTGACTCTCGCCTTTTCAGCAAGTTTTCTATATGAAATTTCAAAGCTATCATGTTTTTAATTGTAGAAATTTGTTTTATTTCATAATCTAATTGTCTCTTTCAAGATTTGAATGGACAGTTATCTAAATAATATTAATAACAACAGAGCATTGATTCGCTATTGCAATAACTGTTTGGATATTCGTTTATTTTTATGTCATGATTTAAACGAAAAACTACCTTGGCATTCCACAATTTGTTAAACTTGCGTCCTTTTTGGTAAAAAAGCTTTCTTACAGTTATTTCAATTTGTTCATAAATTACTAATGTTAGTTTTAATACAAATGTTCAATTTTAGCCATAATGTTTAAAGATGCCATTCGTGAAGAAGTCATCAGTTTAAATACTTACCCATTTGCAAGTGTACGAATCAAAAAAGACAAGAGTACAAGACTGTTTTTAAACAAAGAACAAATCGAGCAGCTAAAAAACCACAAGAGTTCATTTGGTCAAACAGATACCTACTTCAGAGATATGTTTATTTTTAGTTGTTATGCCGGAGGATTACGTTTTAGTTATGTCGTTACCTTACAATGGAAAAACTACGATGAAAACGAACAACGTATCAGATTAAACATTCGTAAAACAAAACGTTCACATCAATTCAAAGTAGGTCAATCTGCTTTAGAGATATTAAACAAATACAAAAAAGAAACTTCCGAACCAGATGATTTTGTATTTCCAATCATTTCAGAAGCTAATTTCTTCGAACAATCCAACGAATACCAACTAAAAGTAATTGGTAGCAAAAATGTATTATGTGGTCAGAAATTGCGTAGAATCGGTAAAGAATTAGAATTTCCGTTCTCGATATCATTTCATTTAAGCCGACATACATTTGCAACACAAGCCTTAGCTAACGGTATGCGTATTGAGTATGTTTCTAAACTTTTAGATCACTCCGATATCGGAACAACTCAAATCTACGCTAAAATTGTAAACGAAGAATTGGATAAAGCTGTAGAGCAATTTATTGAATAATAGATATTTATTTTAGAATAATGTATAAAAATAGATTTTGCAAATCAAAATATTGTACATATATTTGTACATAATAAAATACAAGATTATGTTAATAGCAAGTGTTTCAGATTTCAGAAAAGATATTAAATCTTATTTAGATAGAGTTTCAAAGAATTTTGAAACCTTAATCATCAACAGAGGGAAAGATTCTGGTATTGTTGTAATGTCTTTAGAAGAGTACAATTCATTAATGGCTACAAATCATGAATTATCTTCTCGTATCAATGAGTCAAGATTAGATGCTGCCATTGAAAAATTAAAAAGTAATCAATCTTTTGAAAGAGAATTAATCGAGGAATAGATGAAATATATTTTCGTAGATGAGTCTTGGGAAGATTATTTATTTTGGCAAAAAACCGATAATAAAAAAGTAAAACGCATCAATGATTTATTGAAAGATATTTCACGTACTCCTTTTACTGGTATTGGGAAACCAGAACCATTAAAACATAAATATTCAGGTTTCTGGTCACGTAGAATAGACGAAGAACATCGTTTAATTTACAAGTACGAAGATAATCAGATATTAATTGCAAAGTGCCGTTTCCATTACGATTAAATAATCCATTTTAAGATATAAATAAGATAGAATTCTGTTAGGTTGTAAAACGTAACAGATTTTTTTTTATGCCAAAATCGTAAACGAGAAATTAGATAAAGCAGTAGAACAGTATATTGAATAATTAATATTAAATAATTTTAGTATTTATAAAACATATCGTAATATTGCAATGATAATAAATCAATAATGGGAATAACTAAATCGGAAATCTTCACTGACGAGCAAAATAAACTAGCTACTTTATTCAAGGTATTAGGACATCCTGCTCGTGTGGCTATTATTCAGCATATCATCAAACAGAATGCGTGTATCTGTACGGATTTGGTGGATGAATTAGGTTTGGCACAAGCTACTATTTCTCAACATTTAAAGAATTAAAAAGTATCGGAATTATTCAAGGTTCCATCGAAGGAAAATCGGTTTGTTATTGTATTGATGAAAAGGTTTGGGTTGCAATTCAGAATGAGTTTTCTAACTTTTTTAATCAAAATGTCAAAATAGAGAAATGCTGTTAAGGCGTTTTTTTGAAATAAAACATCGTAATATTGCGATTAAAAATAAATAATTAAAGCATATGAAACTGTCAAGAATTAAAGAAATCTTACCAACATTAGAAAATGTTGAATTTCAATTAGAGGATGGTACTTTCGTACCAGAACATTTCCACGTTACAGAAGTGGGAGAAATCACAAAGAAATTTATTGATTGTGGTGGAGTTATTAGAAATGAAAAAGTAGTAAACTTTCAACTGTGGAATGCAGACGATTACGAACATCGTTTAAAACCAGGTAAATTGTTAAATATAATTCGCTTATCCGAAAACAAATTAGGTATTGAAGATGCCGAAATTGAAGTAGAATATCAGTCGACTACAATTGGTAAATACGATCTTGAATTTAATGGAAAACATTTCATTTTAAAAAATAAAAAAACAGCTTGTTTAGCGGAAGATGCTTGCGGTATTCCCGTTGCAACTGAAAATAAATTTAGAGTGAAAGAAGAAAAATCTTCTTGTTGCACACCTAATTCTGGTTGTTGTTAATTTTTTGATGTAGATAATGAATAGTACATTAAAAACAACAGTATCAGAAATACTAAATTTCAATTTTATAGACGACCAAAGGAAAGCTAATTTGCAACCTTTGGTTGTTTATATTCAAGAAAAATTCAATCGTAAGGAAGCTATAAATCTCAACTTTATTTGTACGCACAATTCACGCAGAAGTCATTTAGCTCAGATATGGGCACAATTCGCTGCTGCTTATTATAATATCCAAAATATCAATTGTTATTCAGGAGGTACACAAGAAACTGCATTGTTTCCAAAAGTAATTGAAACGCTAAGCAATCAAGGTTTTCAAATCTTTAAAATTGCAGATAGTAATAATCCTATTTATGCGATAAAATATGATGAGAATAGTTCACCAATTATCGGTTTTTCTAAGAAATATAATGATGCATTCAATCCCATTTCAAATTTCGCAGCTATTCTTACTTGCTCCCAAGCAGATGATGGTTGTCCTTTCATTGCAGGTGCAGAAAAACGAATTCCAATAACTTACGAAGATCCAAAAATTTCAGATGGAACACTTCAACAAACAGAAATTTACAAGCAACGTAGTATCGAAATAGCAACTGAAATGATGTACATATTTTCACAAATCACTAAATAAACGATGCAACCAAAACTAAAATTCCTAGATAGATACCTAACCTTATGGATTTTTATCGCCATGGTTTTAGGTGTTACAATTGGCTATATCTTTCCAAATATGTCTGTTTTAATAGAGCGTATGAGCGTGGGTACAACCAATATACCTTTAGCTTTAGGATTGATAATCATGATGTTTCCGCCATTAGCCAAAGTAGATTATTCTTTATTACCACAAGTATTTAAAAACAAAAAAGTAATCGGAATATCTTTAATCCTAAATTGGGTAATCGGAACCGTTTTAATGTTTGGTTTGGCAGTTCTATTTCTTCATGACGAACCGGATTATATGTCTGGATTAATACTAATTGGTTTAGCTCGATGTATTGCAATGGTGATCGTTTGGAGCGATTTAGCGAAGGCTAATAGAGAATACACAGCAATGTTAGTCGCATTAAATAGTATTTTCCAAGTTTTGAGTTACAGCTTTTTGGTTTGGTTATTCATTAATGTATTACCTGCAAAATTAGGTTTAGCTAATTTTAATGTTTCGGTTTCAATGATCGAAGTGACGCAAAGTGTAATGATCTATTTAGGTATTCCTTTTTTAATAGGTTTTATCACGAGATATACGCTAATTAAAAAGAAAGGTATAGAATGGTACAATCGTTTATTCGTACCCAAAATATCACCCATTACTCTCTATGCATTATTATTTACTATTGTGGTAATGTTTAGTTTAAAAGGAGATAAAATACTTGAATTACCAATGGATGTAATTAAAATTGCTATACCGTTAATAATCTATTTTGTGCTAATGTTCTTTATCAGTTTCTTTATCAATAAAGCAATGAAGGTTCCTTATGATAAAAATGCATCTATTTCATTTACAGCAACAGGTAATAACTTCGAATTGGCCATTGCAGTTTCTATTGCGATATTTGGTATTCACTCGCCACAAGCTTTTGTAGGAGTTATTGGTCCGTTGGTCGAGGTTCCGGTATTAATCCTTTTAGTAAAAGCAAGTTTGTGGTTGAAAAACATATATTATAAAGAATAGAGCAATACATCAAATAAGAAAGTAAATCATCCATAAAGCGACACGTTTTTCCATTGTAAGGTTTTAATTTACATCAAATTACATTAAAAAATATAAGATAACTAAAACTTAAAAAGTAATGGAACAGTTGATTAAAGAATCAGTACAATTCAAAGAATGTACACAGGTTGCTTTACACAACGTAAACCTCGATAACTGTTACAAACAAGCATTGTATCTCATTGATGAAGGATTCAGGTATTGGTTTAACAACGAAGAAATTAAAAACATTAACCAAAACAACGAGTAATACCAAATCAAATCCCCAAAAGAAAAATTGTTATTAACGTGGTTCGAAAAAGCAGATAAGGAAACAGCAACAGTTTTTCTAAATGCAACTCAAATAGCCACAAGGTTAGCTTTTTTCAGTAACATTAATATCAATAGCGGAACAGTAAACCAATTGGGTAAAGCATTAAAGAAACACGGTTTTATGAGAATCTCTAAAAATGGTTCGTACGTCTTGCAGTCAAAGAATTAGCATACGATCAAGTACAGAAAGAGAATAAAACATTGGAAGAAAAATAAATTCGGCTTCTAAAACGATACCGTTAAGAAAATGAATATTGAGAAGGATAAGAATAAATTACCGACTGAAAGGAGCGATTTAATTTATTCCCGAATCAATATTCATTTTTAGGTTAATCGTTTTACAGCCTTGACTTTTTTGATTCGTTTTTGTGTCAAGACAAATCCATAAGATTCATGAATACAATATTCTTAAAATAATAAAGCCATGAATAAAAAATAACATATAAAAACAAAGTCTAATATCTCAAGTGTTTTCTGATTACAAGACAAAATGAAAACAAAGAACAAATCATTCGCTAACAAACTCAAAAAAAATAGAGTATCGGCATCTAAATCAAAATGGCATAACAATTTACAGACGAGTGTCAATCCATTGAGAGAAGCGCAAAAATGTTTACCGACCATCGGGAGTGATTTAAACATTTTAGTGAAACGAAATGATGATTGACCGGCGAGAATTGAAGCCTTGATTTTTTGATTACTTTTTTATCAAGAAAAAAGTAATTAATAAAATGAACATAATAATAGCAAACATCTCAAATGTTTTTGTATCAAGCCAAATCCAAAGGATTCATGAATACATTATTCATAAAACAATAAACCAATGAATAAAAAAAGAACATACAATAACAAAAGTCTAATAACTAACATCTCAAATCTCAATACTATGAGTGTCGTACTTCATGACTTCGT